>DATHNK010000381.1:0-4301 GCA_035486075.1 Bacteroidia bacterium | reverse complement strand
AATCCGAGGCTTGCTAATGAGCCGAAATAGGATAGTTTATTCATGGTTTTTATTGATGGTTTTTAATTACGGGGGCGCAAAGATAAAAAAATATCCGGATAGCCTGATATGCAAATAATGCTAAATCCAGCATGTTCGATTACCAGATTACAGCCCTCAGGCTATCTGCCCTATACATAGGATCTCCCGGTTTAACATCAAAGGCGGTGTAAAACTCTTTTAAATCGGATGTTGGCCCATTGGCCCTAAAAACAGTAGGAGAATGCGGGTCGTTCTGAACCTGCGATTTAACTGCTTCCGGGCGCTCATTACTTCTCCATATTTGGGCAAAAGAGATGAAAAACCGTTGTTCGGGAGTAAAGCCATCTTTCACTTCTTCCGGGTGTTCTTTCATTTCATTTTGCAAGGCATAATATGCTATGGTTACGCCTCCAAGGTCGGCGGTATTTTCTCCAATGGTCAGTTTACCTTGAACATGAACGGAATCAATAACATAATTGTCAAACTGCCTGATCAAAACACCCAAGTGTTTAAAGTAATTTACGGAGTCTTTCACAGTCCACCATTTCACCATATTGCCGCTGGCATCATATTGCGAACCCTGATCATCAAAGCCGTGAGTCATTTCATGGCCAATTACGGCACCAATACCGCCATAGTTCATTGCTATATCCCTGTTTGGGTCAAAGAAAGGAGGTTGTAAAATAGCAGCCGGGAATGTAATATCATTCTTGGTAGGGTCGTATTGTGCATTCACCGTTTGCGGCGACATACCCCATTCGGTCTCATCAACAGGCTTACCATATTTGCTTATGTTGTAAGCGGTTTCAAACGCATTCACCCGCATGGCATTCTGAACCCATGAATCTCTGTTAATTTGGAGTTTGGAATAATCTCTCCACTTATCAGGGTAGCATAACTTCAGTGTTACTTTATCCAGTTTGTCAATAGCTGCTTTTTTAGTAGCGGCATCCATCCAATCTAAATTATTGAGCCTTTCTTTATATGCGGCTATCAGATGCTGAACCATATCATATACCTTTTGTTTGGCTTCGGGACTAAAATATTTCTTTACATACAATTGGCCTAATAATTCCCCCATGCCTCCACTGGTGCTTCCGACGGCCCTTTTCCACATAGGCTCCATTTTTTCGGCACCGCCAAAAGTCCGGTTCCAGAAATTGAAACTTATCCTGTTAAGTGTATCTCCGAGGTGGCTTGCAAAGTGGCTCACCAAATGATATTTTAAATATACTTTCCAATCATCCACAGGAGTTGATTTAAGCACCGATTCAAGGTTTACAAAAAAGTGTGGCATATTAACAATAACCGTATCCAGGTTATGCAGCCCTACACTATCAAAGCATGTTTTCCAATCTACCGAAGGAGCAGTAGAAATGAAGTTGGTATAGGTCATTTTATTATAAAGGGCATGTACATCTCTTTCTTCAATGGGAGACATGGAGCCGGTTGCGAGCGCCGTTTCAATTGCCATTACATGTTGCGCATCTTTTGAAGCCTGTTCTTCGTTTTCATGCATTTGCATGAAAATATTTTTCATATAATCCAGGAATTTATAGCGTATGGTTTGCATAGCTTTACTGGTATCCAGGTAATACTCTTTATTCGGTAAAGACATACCGCCCTGGGCAAAAGTTGGCGCTTCTTTAGTCGATATTTTCTGGTCGGGCTCTATGTCAAAAGAGAACATTATATCCGGGCCCATTTTCATTAACCTGGCCGCTTCGCTCCAGAATGAATGCATATCTTTAACAGCGTCAATATTGGCCAGTTCTGCATCGAGCGGATGAATACCTTCTTTAGTTGCTTTATCAGAATCCATGGCAACACTGTAATAGTCGCCCAGTTTTTGCTCCATTGTACCGGGTTGTGCATTTTGCGATGCCGCATCTTTTAATATAGTTCTCAATTGGTCAAGAACATCGTAATAGAGTATAGTGAAACTGCCCCAGTCGGCCTGGTCGGAAGGAACAGGATTATTCTTCAACCATGAACCATTTACATACTGGTAAAAGTTTTGTTGAGGCTTAACTGTGGTATCAAAGTTTGCTTTGTTAATTTCGGTTGGAAGCTTATCTGTATTGCCATTGTTACAAGAAATATTAGTAATTATTAAGCCAAGCACAAAACTTGTAACCGCACCGAATAGTAATGATTTTTTCATGGAAATAATTTAATTATTAAAAGTAAAAGTAGAAAATAATAAAAGGGAGCTACAACTTTGAATGTTAAAATATGTGAAACGTACAGCCAGCAGGTGCTGTAGCTAAATTTAATTGATTTGTTCAATTTCAAAAACTTCAGCTATATGTTGTTTAAGGCGGTCCTTAACTTCCTGCATATCGGGTATACCCGAAAGTTCCTTTTCCATCGATGTTACAGCCTTATCTGATATTCCACAAGGTACGATAAGGGAAAAATAATTCAAGTCGGGGTGTACGTTAAAAGCCAATCCATGCATGGTTACCCAATGGCTTGTCCGAACACCCATGGCGCATATTTTCCGCACTTTGGCGGGATGATTGACATCAAGCCAAACACCGGTGGAGCCATTGAGTCTCTCACCTTTTATTCCATATTCAGCAAGCGTCAGAATTACCGCCTCTTCCAGAAACCTTAAATACTTATGTATATCCGTAAAGAAATAATCGAGGTTAAAAATAGGATATACTACTAATTGCCCCGGGCCATGATACGTAATATCTCCTCCCCTATTGATCCTGTAGTAGGAAATACCTCTTCTGTTCAATTGCTCTTCATTGATAAGAAGATTGGTTTCTGCACCACTTTTGCCCAAAGTAATTACATGCGGATGTTCGCAAAAAATAAGGTAATTACCCGTAAATTCCTGCTGCTCCAAAGGAAGTTCCCTATTGGCTATTTTTTTATCTATTACTTCCCTGAAAAGTTTTTCCTGGTAGTCCCAGGCTTCCTTGTAGTCAATTAAACCAAGGTCAATAAATTTTACTGATTTGAAATTTAACGTTTGAAGTTTAGGATTTGCAAAGGACATTTGAAATCTTATTTCTTAAATCTTATTTCCTGCCAGTTCTGATTTTAAACTGTCAATCACTTTTATATCCATGGCATCCACATTGCGTTTTTCGGCAAGGAACATAGAAACCCAGTCACCTAAATGGATCCAGTAAAGTTTTTTCTCCACTACGTTTTCTCCCTTGCTCGGTATTTCAATTACTTCCGCTGCATATTTATCAAATACTTTCCGGCAGAAATCCATGCGCAGTTTATTGCGGGGGTTTTCATCCTTATCACTAAATAGTATCACAGCAATCTCCGGGTAGGCATGGCTCCAACCAACAATTTCATTATGGTTCATTTCAGGAATTACCTGGTGCCAGCACAACACTTTTGCATTTTCATTCAACTGCTGCCTTAGCCTTATCGCTATGCCTTCGTGCAATGCAGTACAATAAATAACCGGCATTTTATCGTGCAGCTTTTTTACTATCTGGTGCGCTTCATGCATAATAGATTCCTGCGTCTTTTCAAGTATTTCGGCAGCTTTTGCAATGTCTATGGTCTTTTGAGGAGAGAGTTTGTAATGAGAAAGTATATGCAGAAGTTGGGTTAATGAATATCCTAAACAACTGCGTGGAGGATTGCCACCCGGTACAACAATAAAATCATTTCCATCGCTTTTTGCCAGTTCCAATATTTTACCACCTGATGTGATGCAAACTATTTTAGCTTTTTTCTTTTGGGCGAGGTGGTAGCATTCCAAAGTTTCTTCCGTATTTCCGGAATACGAGGAGCAAATAACCAACGTGTTTTCATCAATATAAGAAGGAAGGGTATAGCTTTTAAGCACTTCAATAGGTACTATTGCCTCATCAAAAAGAATTTCCTTGGTAATCGTTCCTCCAATACCCGAACCTCCCAGGCCGCAAATTATCACCTTACTTATTGGCGATTTAAAAGGGGACAGTTTTGCTTTATTTGCAATTTCAACAGCCTCTTTCAATTGAGCCGGAAATCGCTGTATCAAATCTTTCATCATAATTTTCAAACGTAATAGTAATGCAAAAATAAACTTCCCAACGGAATTACAGGGGAAAAAGCGCTATTTAGCCATAAGAAAAGCTGTCAGGCCTGCTTTTTCAGCAATTTTTGCAGTTCATCCGCCATTCCTGCATCATCGGGAGTTATGACTATTTTATCCCCTTTTGTTTTAAGTATAATGAGTATCCTATTTGATCTTTTGGTGGCATACACGCGAAAGTTCCCCAATTTTGGATTAGCGTAAAGACCCGTATATCCAA
>DATHNK010000380.1:0-2394 GCA_035486075.1 Bacteroidia bacterium | reverse complement strand
CCACAAGGAGGACGCAAGCATCCGGAACAAAAAATGATCTCCGTGAACACGAAAGATATTTTGTTCATTTGCGGAGGAGCTTTCAGCGGAATTGATAAGAAAATTGCCCGCCGTGTACAATCTCATGCTATGGGGTATGCTACACCAGGGGAACAGGACGACATTGACCGCGAAAATCTTTTGCAATATATTTCTCCCGAAGACCTTAGGAGTTTTGGACTCATACCTGAGTTGATAGGCCGTATCCCTGTTATTACTTACCTGAATCCGCTTAGTAAAGAGAGTTTGAAACTTGTTCTTACAGAGCCTAAGAATGCGCTCATCAAACAATACATCAAGCTTTTCAAAATAGATGATGTAAAGTTGATCTGGGATAAATCGGTTTATGATCTGATTGTGGAAAAAGCGATTGAATATAAATTGGGCGCCAGAGGACTCAGAGCTATATGCGAAGCTATTCTTACCGATGCCATGTTCGAAACTCCCGCCAATGCCGATATTAAGGAATTGCATATCACCTTGCGTTATGCAAAGGAAAAAATGGCTCGTTCAGCAGCCCTCAACAGGCTTAAGGTAGCGTAAAAACTTACTGATTGAAAATAATGAAGATGAAAAAATGGTTTCTTCTTTCATTATGTTCTATTTTAATCGTAATTGTTTTCATCTGTTCACGCGCTGCCACTAATGGAGTCTATAAATCCCCGATTACTATTGAAACTACCCATGGCCCTTCCGGGAAATGTGACTATAAGATCATCTATAAAAATTCTGCCCGGATAGATTTTAGAATCAGCCGTCCTGAAATAAACGATAACCACAATTTGTTATGTATCCCGGCAGCGTATACCAGGCTTGATAATGACAGTGTTGACGGACTTTGTATTTGCAATGGACATACCCACCACAGGCATGCCGTAAATCATTCTTTAAGCGGAGTTATTGAATTAGTAAATGGGGAATGCACCATTTTTCGCTCTTACCGGGGAAGCACATTGACCGATAGTTTGATAACATCCATTGAAAAACAACACGGTTCATTATTTCAGCAAACCTGGCTATTAGTCAATGATTCTTGTGCTCATTATAAAGACTCCTCGCTGTTTGTAAGGCGGGCGATCGTAAAATTCAATAATGGGAAAACCGCTATTGCAGAGAGTTCCGCAGCTATTACTTTATGGACATTCGCCAATGATTTGAAGGCTCTTGGAGGCAAAGATGCACTCTATACCGATATGGGCGCCTGGGATGAAGGCTGGTACAAAAATCCGGGTGATGGCAAAGTAATTTCATTAGGCAATAACCATTCCCAAACAAAAAGGCAAAGTAATTGGGTAGTCTTTGAATTGAATTAGGAACGATTATTTTCCATCCTTTATCGTCACACAATCTATTGCTAACCAGTATTTTTTGTGCGGTATGTTACTTGTTCGGCATTTTGTAATTTCTTTTCCATTGTAGTACTCGCAAAACATATAACTTTGGTGCCTGTATTCCTCCAAAAGATACCCATAGTAAAACTCAAAATATGACTCCCATTAAGCAATATCTTCTCTCTTCCATCGGCAAAAAAACAATAATGGCCTGCACAGGCTTGTTTTTATGTGTATTTCTGCTGGAACACATATATGGCAATATACTTTTATATGCCGGTGATGATGGTTCAGCATTTAATGAATACTCTCATTCGGCATGTCATAATATTATCATTCGCATAGTGGAGATTTTCCTGTTTGCGGCCATAATTGCGCATGTATTACAAGCCATAATTATTACCAGGGAGAACGCTAAAGCCCGCCCGGTAAAATATGCAGTTCCCACATCTCACGCAGGCAGCAGTTGGTTTTCCAGGAACATGGGCATTACGGGTTCCATTATATTTTTCTTTATTTCAATACATCTTTATAATTTCTTTCTGCCGTATAGAATAACGGCTATGCCTGATAATGTAACCCTTGCAATGCTTACAAAAGCGGCATTTCAGAACCCCGTTTACGTATGCATTTATGTAGTTGGTGTTACTTTTCTGTTTTTTCATTTATTGCATGGGTTCCGGTCTGCATTTCATACATTGGGAGCCAACAATAAAAAATACACACCCCTTTGGAAAGCAACAGGCACAGGCTTTGCATTGCTCATGTGGATCGGATTCATATCTTTTCCAATCCTGTTTTATTTTAACCTTGCAGGCAACAATATTCCCTCGATTTAATTGATATTAATTTTATAGCATTATGGCATTAGATTCAAAAATACCCCCCGGAGAAATAGCAGACAAATGGACACAATACCGCTCCACCGTTAAGCTGGTAAATCCTGCCAATAAAAGGCACCTGGAAATTATTGTGGTTGGTTCCGGCCTGGCAGGAGCTTCTGCTGCTGCTTCCCTTGGCGAAC
>DATHNK010000379.1:0-6024 GCA_035486075.1 Bacteroidia bacterium | reverse complement strand
GCCTGATATGCCATGAGTAATACAATCTAGCACCATTAAGCCTTTTTCGGCAATGGCTAATTGCATTTTTGTAGGCTCCCCAACTATTGCAAAATCAATTTTCCCTAATAGGGGCAACAAAGTTTCTATTCCGTTTCTTCCGGAAATTTCTTCCTCAGCGGTTGCCGAAAAAATGAGGTTATAAGCAAGCGGCTTATCGTAATAAAATAAAAATGCAGCCAACAAGCTTACCAATGCTCCTCCCGCATCATTACTGCCCAACCCATATAGTTTACCATCTTCAATAATAGCATTGAATGGGTCCTTTGTATACCCCTGGTTGGGCTTTACGGTATCATGATGAGAGTTTAATAAAATAGTAGGCTTTGCTTCATCGAATAATTTATTTTTCACCCATACATTATTCAAATACCGGTTTACTTCAACATTTTTATTCTTCAGAAACACTTCAATTGCATCGGCAGTTTTTTCTTCTTCCTTGCTTAATGAAGGGATTGCAATAAGTTGTTGCAACAAATTTAGAACCTCCGTATTTTTCATCAAAGGACTAATAAAGTTCCTGTTATATGTGTAGGAGAACTCAATTTTTCAATATGCGCAGCATTACCAATAATTACCTTATCAACGCCTTGCTTCACCGCTTCCCAGGCATTATCCAGCTTAGGTATCATTCCTTCGGAAATAATTTTTCTCCGGTGCAATTCCGCATATTCCCGGGCTTTAATTACCGGCAAAACTGAATTTTCATCCTCCTGATTTTTTAACACCCCGTTTTTCTCAAAACAATAAATTAGTCTCACTGAATAAAGCTGGCTTAAAACCTGGGCAAGAGAAGATGCAATAGTATCTGCATTGGTATTTAATAATTGTCCCGAAGCATCGGCTGTAATAGGTGCCACCACAGGGCAAATGCCGGCTTCTAAAAATAAGGCCCAGTCATTCACAGGGATTTTATCCTGCAGAATATCTCCAACGAAACCATAATCAATGTCGCCTTTTATTCTTTTGGCAGCAGGTATTAAATTCAGATCGGCTCCGCAAACACCAATAGATTTAGCGCCCATGGAACTAAGCTTAGCAGCCATCGCTTTGTTTATGCCGCTATATACCATAGCCACGATCTCCAATGTTGGCAAGTCCGTTATACGCCTGCCGTTAACCATTTTTGCTTCTATACCTAACCTGGCAGACATTTCTGTGGCAAGTTTGCCTCCGCCATGCACCAGTATTTTGCCTCCTTTTATGGCATTAAATTTTTCAAGGAAGGATTGTAACTTATCGGCATTGTCAATAATGTTGCCGCCGATCTTTACGATGGTAAGTTCTTTCTTATTCATGTTCTAAAATTGTTTTTAATACTGCTGCAGCAGCGTATAATCTATTTTCTGCCTGAAGCGAAATAAGGCTTCCCGGGCCATCCAATAGTGCGTCGGGCAATTCCACGTTTCGCCGCACGGGCAGGCAGTGCATTACATAGGCGTTATTGGTGACTTTCATTTTTTGCTCGCTTAAAAGCCAGTCTTTTTCCACTGTAGGCATTTGTCCGTAGGGCTCGTAAGCTGACCAATTTTTCACATAAACAAAATCAGCATCCTTCAATGCGTTCTCTTGTTCATTTTCTATTTTCACACCTTTTGTAAATGCAGGTGAGAGTTCATATCCTTTGGGATGGGTTATTGTAAAGTCCACATCTATTTTCTGCATCCATTCACTGAAAGAGTTGGCAACAGCCTGCGGCAAGGCTTTCACATGAGGCGCCCAGGTAAGCACTACTTTTGGTTTTTGAGGTTTATTCCATTTTTCAAAAATGCTCATGCTGTCGGCCAGGCTTTGTAATGGATGCACTGTAGCAGACTCCAAACTTACCACCGGAACAGTAGAATATTTTATAAGTTGCTTCATCACATGTTCGCTATAATCTGCTTCCCTATCAGTGAGTGTGGGAAAACAGCGCATCCCTATTATATCGCAATAAGTGCTCAATACCATTGCAGCATCTTTGATATGCTCGGTTTTATTAGCGTTCATCACGGCGCCATCAATCCATTCCAGGGCCCAGCCTTCCTTATCCATATTCATTACTATAGTATTCATGCCGAGCAATTGTCCCGCTTTCTGAGAGCTTAATCTTGTGCGTAAGCTAGGGTTGAGAAATATCAATCCTAACGTTTTGTTCTTGCCTAAGCCAACATTTCCCCAGGGATTCTTTTTAAATGAAATAGCCTCCCAGATAAGGCTCACAGGGTCTTTTACATCATGTACAGAAGTGAAGTTTTTCATTGTGATACGCTTTGTAAATAGGGTTGTAATGCAAGTGCAAATCCTTTTAAAAAGTGGTCTGCTTCCGCCAATGTTATAGTAAGCGGTGGTAACAAACGCACCGTATTTTTATTGGATGCCGAGCCGGTAAAGATCTGGTGTTTGAATACTAAATCATTTCTTAGTGCGCTCGCATTGAAATGCATTTCCACGCCGATCATCAGGCCTTTGCCACGGACTTCTTTTACCCCATCCATCTTTTTAATTTCTTCCATAAGATAGTCACCCATATTGGTAGCATTACCGATGAGCCTTTCTTCTTTTATCACATCCAATACCGCAATTGCCGCGGCACATGCCAAATACCCTCCGCCGAAAGTAGTTCCCAGCATGCCGTGTTTGGCTTTTATATGAGGAGCTATCAGAACCCCGGCAACCGGAAATCCGTTGCCCATGCCTTTGGCAACAGTAATAATATCGGGACGGATATTGGCAAACTGATGCGCAAAGAACATACCGGTCCTCCCATAGCCTGATTGTACTTCGTCCAGTATCAGCAGTGCGCCTGTTTCATCGCATTTTCTACGGATAGATCTCAGAAATTCATCTGTTGGAGTTTGTATTCCCGCCACGCCTTGTATGCCTTCTATAATAACCGCACATACGTCATGCAAAGGTATTTCATGAAATGCCCCTATATCATTTAAGGGAAGAAAAATAATATCATGCGTAGTATTTACCGCTGCCTGAATTGAGGTATCATTTGTTGCAGCAACAGCCAATGAAGTTCTGCCGTGAAAACTTTTTTCGAATGCTATTATTTTCTTTCTTCCGGTATGAAAAGAGGAAAGCTTCAATGCGTTTTCATTGGCCTCAGCGCCTGAATTACAAAGGAAGAGGTGATAATCGTTATAGCCGGAAAGCTCTCCCAGTTTTTGTGATAGTTCTTCTTGCTGGCGTATCTTTACGGAGTTAGAATAAAATGCAATTTTCTCTAATTGCTCTTCTATCTTTTTCACATAATGAGGATGCGTATGCCCTATGGATATCACGGCATGGCCGCCGTAAAAATCCAAATATTTTTTCCCTTCTTTATCCCAGATCCAGCAATTCTGAGCCTTTACAGGTTCAATATCGAATAGCGGATAAACATCAAATGGTTTCATATTTTATTTTTTTGGCCCCTTCAGGGGTTGGTGTGTTCTTATTAAAACGCGGAGGGTTTAAGTTTTAATCCTGTAATTTCATCTATACCGAACATCAGGTTCATATTTTGCACAGCCTGTCCTGATGCGCCTTTCAGCAGGTTATCAAGAACACTAATAATTACAGCTTTCCCATTCTTTTTACTAACTTGTAAAAAACAATTATTAGTATTCACTACTTGTTTCAAATTCACATCGAACGGTGCAATTTGCACAAAGGGATGATTCTTGTAATAAGATTTAAAGATATCTGTAAGTTGCTTTTCCGTCAGCTGCGTATCCAAGTATGTAGTTGCTAAAATGCCCCTTGTAAATGCCCCCCGATAGGGAACAAAGTTAATACGAGGTTTTTGGGGCTGAAGTTGTGAAAGTGATTCCGTTATTTCCGTCAAATGTTGGTGCTCGAATATTTTATACGGCTCCAAATTATTTTGTCTCCATGAAAAATGACTGGTCTCACTGAGTGATTGTCCTGCACCTGTTGAGCCCGTAGTTGCCGATACATGTACCTCCGGCTGAAGTTGATCATTGGCTGCCAATGGCAACAATGCCAATTGTATGCAAGTTGCAAAACAACCGGGATTGGCAATATTTTCAGCTTTCTGAATTGCCTTTCTGTTTAGTTCCGGTAAGCCATAAATGAATTTCCTTTTACCGAAAACGGCATTCTGTGTATGCCGGAAATCCTGGCTCAGGTCAATTATGCGGACAGATGCAGGTATCTTAGTTGACTGTAAAAACATTTTCGATTCGCCATGTCCGAGACAGAGAAATAAAACATCTATGTTATTGTTTATTTTATTTACAAAACTTAAATCAGTTAAACCTAAACAATCATGATGAACAGAAATAACTGGCTTTCCGGACTGGCTTTTGCTGTGAACAAAAACTACTTCCACCTGAGGATGCAGCAATAGCAACCTGAGTGTTTCTCCGCCCGTGTATCCTGCTCCGCCAACAATTCCTGCTTTTATTTTATTCCTCATGGCCGCTTTCGATTTTCAAATTATTCACCTGGTAATAGATGGCAGCCTGGTTGCCGAATATCTTCGTAAAGCCTTTCACATCTTCTCCTGTCCACGATTTATTCATCTCTCCATAGGTGCCAAACTTGGCCGACATAAGGTCGTGCTTTGATTCAATACCTTCAATAACATAGCGGTGTTTATGCAGTTGAACAAATACTTTGCCACTTACAAATTCCTGCGTGCTTTGCAGGAAAACTTCTATATTCCGCATAACCGGGTCGAGGAATTGCCCTTCGTGAAGCCAGTTTCCATACCAGGTAGACATATTATCTTTCCAATAGATCTGCCATTTGGTGAGTACATGCTTTTCGAGTGCATGATGCGCCTTGACAATGATAATAGGTGCTGCAGCTTCAAAACCTACCCTGCCTTTAATACCAATAATAGTATCGCCTACATGTATATCCCTGCCAATACCATAGGGTGCTGCTATCTCATTCAGTTTTTGTATCGCATCAACAGGATGTTTGAAGGTCATTTCATTTATTCCTTTCAATTCTCCTTGTTCAAATACCAATGTTATTTTTTCAGTTTTTTCAGCAGAGATTTTAGTAGGCCAGGCTTCTTCAGGCAATGGCAAATTTGAGGTAAGGGTTTCCTTTCCTCCTACGGAAGTCCCCCAAATGCCTTTGTTTATACTGTATTTCGACTTTTCGAAATCCATTTGTACGTTATGATCTTTCAAAAAAGCGATCTCTTCTTCTCTCGATAATTTCAAATCCCGGATAGGAGTGATAATTGTAACTTCGGGCAAAAGAATATTAAATATCATATCAAACCGAACCTGGTCATTGCCGGCTCCGGTACTGCCATGCGCCACATTACCTGCATCTATTTCCTTTGCATATTCAGCCGTGGCAATAGCCTGGCAAACCCTTTCCGCACTTACAGAGAGCGGATACGTATTATTCTTTAATACATTACCGAAGATAAGATATTTTAAAATTTTTCCGTAATAGTCTTTTGTAACATCCACACATTTGTATGAAGCTACACCCAAAGCGTAAGCGTGCTTTTCCAATCGCTTTACATCATCCTGGCTGAAACCGCCTGTATTAATAGTGATGGCATGCACTTCCATGCTCTTTTCTTTCAGATGAACAGCGCAAAATGAGGTGTCAAGTCCGCCACTGAATGCAAGTACTACTTTGTTTGAGTTCATAATTTTTTAAAATTAAATTTTATTAAGTAAACCCCAAATCATACTTAGTTTGTTCTTCCCAAGAAAAGCCACTTGCTTTATTTGCATCAGGCGTTCCACAATTTTGGAATTCTTTCCAAAAAATCGCCCGGAAGAGTTTGCAGAATTATTCTCAGGCTTCTTGTCCAGCGGATCATACAACATAGCTGTACAGAGACAATTTTTTCTTTCCTTGCTCATTAGAATATCATAATTCACGCAACTCTGGCAGCCTTTCCAGAATTCGTCATCCTGGGTAAGTTCTGAATAGGTCACGGGTTCGTATCCCAGGTCCGAGTTTATCTTCATTACCGCTAATCCGGTGGTCAAACCGAAAATTTTTGCATCCGGG
>DATHNK010000378.1:0-2680 GCA_035486075.1 Bacteroidia bacterium | reverse complement strand
TCTATAACTTTACGAACTTTAAAAACTTTATGAACTTTAAAAACTCTGCCGTTTTTCACTCGAAAGAATTCCTGAAGAAGCTGGACGCCTTTATTGATATGGCTTTTCAGGAAGATATAGGAGAATGTGACCACACTTCTTTTGCTACTATTCCGGCAAAAAACAAGGCGGAAGGAAGGTTGCTTGTAAAAGATGATGGCATTATAGCGGGCATAGAAGTCGCGAAACGCGTTTTTAAAAAACTGGATAAAAAAATTACAATTGACACCTTTTTCAACGATGGTGATGAAGTTAAAAAAGGTGACATTGCTTTTATGGTGGATGGCAATGCCCGCATGCTTCATACCGGTGAGCGTTTGGTGCTAAACATAATGCAGCGTATGAGTGGCATCGCTACTATATCGCACCACCTTACACAATTATGCGAAGGAACTAATGCAAAAGTTTTGGATACACGCAAGACTACTCCCGGAATGCGCTTGCTTGAAAAATGGGCCGTCTCCATTGGTGGCGCTACCAATCACCGCTGGGGGCTTTATGATATGATCCTTATAAAAGACAATCATATTCACTGTTCGGGAGGAATAAAAAACGCCATTGAGAATACCCATTCCTATTTGAAACAAATTAAAAAGAAATTAGACATTGAAATTGAAGTAGGCAACTTTGATGAACTGAGAGAAGTTTTGGAAACAGGAGGAATCCACCGGATATTATTAGATAATTTTACTCCGAAAGATATTGCAAAAGCGGTGAAAATAATTGACGGCAACTATAAAACGGAAGCCTCGGGTGGAATAACGGAAAACAATATCCGGAAATATGCTTTAACAGGAGTAGATTATATTTCAGTCGGTGCGTTAACACATAGTGTTAAGAGCTTAGATCTAAGTTTGAAAATTTACCCATTCCTATGATAGATTCAGCTCAATTCAAGCGCCCTGACGAAAATGAATTTGAACAGGTAAAACAACTTGTGAAGGATTTCTGGCTGGATGATGCAGACATGCAACCCGGTCAGTTTGGTGTATTATCCTATAATGGAAAGGTGATTGCTTTCGGCAGATTGCGCGAACATGCAGATGCCACAGAGCTCTGCACCATGGGCGTTGCTAAGGATCTCCAGGGAAAAGGATTGGGAGATAAAATGGTAAAACACCTGCAAGGTATTGCCAAACGTAATATTTACCTCGTTACTGTAATACCTGACTTTTTCAAAAAAACAGGTTTTAAAATAACGGAAACTTATCCTGAACCATTGCAAAAAAAAGTGGAGAGGTGTTCTGCGGATTTTCATGTAGGGGAGACTTACCATGTAATGAAATGGGAATTTGAGTACTCACGCCCAACCCCCTCTCTATAAATAGAGAGGGGTGCAGGGGTGAGTAATTATGAGATTTAATGTAACTTTGCTCTTCATGAAAAGATTTTTTTTATTTCTCACACTTTCTTTTTTAACGCTCTCTTTCAAAAGCGAAAGGCCAGGTTCTTACACCTATCAACTGGCCCGCATGAAATACAGGGGAGGAGGCAATTGGTATGTAAGCCCCACGTCACTGCCCAACCTGATAGATTTTTGCAATAAAAATTTGGGAATGAACATTAATCCCCAGGAAGCGCTGGTAGAGCCGGGCAGTCCTGAAATATTCAATTATCCTTTGGTGCATATTTCCGGTAATGGCAACATAACTTTCTCAGGCGATGAAGCCGATAACGTGCGGAACTACCTTATTGCCGGTGGTTTTCTGGAAGTAAACGACAGTTACGGAATGGACTCCGCATTTAAAAAGGAAATTAAAAAAGTGTTCCCCGAACTGAGTTTGGTGGAACTTCCCTTTACACATCCCATTTATCACCAGAAATATGATTTCCCGAATGGGTTGCCTAAAATACACCAGCATGATGGTAAAAGGCCCATCGGTTGGGGACTCATTTACAACGGGCGTTTAGTCTGCTTTTATAATTACGATGCCGATTTAGGTGACGGTTGGGAAGACCAGGATGTTTATAACGACCCACCCGAACTGCACGAAAAAGCCCTTGAAATGGGTGCCAACATATTGCAATATGTTATGCTTGGGCAGATGAGTGATAATAAGAAGCCTTAGATCTTTTTGCTGATTTTCTTTGCCACCTCCCACACCACTATCCCCACACTAACAGAAATATTCAGAGAATGTTTTGTTCCGTGTTGAGGGATTTCAATACAGGCATCGCACATATCAATTACAGCTTGTTCAACGCCTGTAATTTCATTACCAAATACTAAGGTTATTTTGTTGGAATCAGGCGTAAATTTATTCAGCATAATACTATTATCCACCTGCTCTACCGCATAGATTTTATAACCTTCATTTTTTAATGAATGGATAGCTTCTATAGTAGTTTCAAAATATTTCCAGTTTACTGTTTCAGTTGCACCCAAGGCGGTTTTCTGTATTTCGCGATGGGGCGGTTTAGCTGTTACACCGCATAAATAGATAGCTTCCACTAAAAATGCATCTGCGGTACGAAATACCGAGCCTACATTGTTCATGCTTCGCACATTATCCAATACTATTATAATAGGAATCTTTTCTGCTTTTTTGAATTCGTCTGTTGATTTACGATTCAATTCATCCATGGATAATTTGCGCATCACTTTTAGTTCAGTTTAGGTAAGATTGCTTCGCAAAGCCTC
>DATHNK010000377.1:0-2965 GCA_035486075.1 Bacteroidia bacterium | reverse complement strand
AGCATTCGCCATAGCCGAACTGTATATTTGCGAACCATTTACTGTAATGGTCAGGTGTGAAGTGTAATTGGATGCCAAGGCTAAATGCAAAGCTGCTTTTGAGCCGGTGGTTGGCGCATTTGGCAAAGAAAAATTAACAGTCCAAGGAGAAGTAGCCCAATTATTGTTTGCATTGGTTACCTGAGCATAATTCCAGTCTTTGGCCCAATTACTGGTTCCTATAGTATAATTCACACCATTTGGAAATTGAGTCGGGTAATTAATATAAGAAGTTTGCCATTGAGCATAAGGTGGCAATACACCAGCTTCTGCTGAGTATCCATTGAAAAATTCTTTAGTATCCCTGTCTGGTATTCCAATTTCCCAAACAGTAGGAGCAATACGCGGCGGTGTCCAGGATATTGTCCCTAAATTCAATGTTTGTCCAGCTGTAACTATTATATTTTTTCTCTGAAATGTTCCGGGAGAACCTGGTCCGAAGGCATTCAGGTTATAGGTTCCTGGTAAAACATTCGGAATGGTAAATGTACCGTTAGTTCCTGTTTTAACCCAGAACTGATAAGTCTTTGCTTGGTGTTGAAAATCACCACTGTCCGGTGCAAGTCCTATCCACATACCTTCAGCAGAGGCAATAGGATTGCCAGGGTCTGAAATTTTTAATGTGCCTGAAACAGTTGCTCGTGTAGCTTTCTGGGCATAGGCCGTATTGTTAAACCAGGTATATGGCCATGCACCTGCTTCAACCTGAGTTTGAACTTGTGCATCGTTGAATAAGGTAGTTGCAATAGTTGCGGATGATGCACTGGCCAGACCTTTATAGGTATTGCAATAAATAAAGAAAGGTCCGTATACTTTTTGGTAAGCTTCACCCTGAGCGAAAGAAAAAGAATCAGCCATACCATAATGTTCACCATTAAGCATATTTAGAAATACCCAACTGATTTCACGTTTTTTAGGTCCTCCGTTGTAATACTCAATACTTGGACAAGTCATCCATAAACCTATATTCTTACCTGTATTGGTGGCATTGGGTGCGGGGTCTCCTGTATTTTCATTAACACTGCTCCATCCCCAAACCCTCATATCTCCGAAATCACCTGTATATGAGTATTTACAGAGGTATTGTCCACTGTCAATACCTGTTTCAACCTGAGTAACTTCTTTAGGTGCATTAACAACCACAACGGAGTTGGTCTGATCATAAAGAGTTGGTATAAAGTTATTGCGCAGACTATCCTGACTATACCAATTGAAAATACCATTGTTGATTTTACCAAGAAAACGTGTTTCTCCCATTATATAGGCAGGATAGGACGTTTGGCGGGAAAAAACGCCGCTTGCGTAGAATCCTTGTGAACCCTTAAGTAAAGAATAATGACAATCTACATCCCAGGCTGCTAATGCACCATTTGCAGGATTGTAGGGGCGTGACAATTTGATCTCAGCATACGTTCCTCCGTTTGTTGCAGGATCTGCAACCAATGTATATGTACAATTAGCAGGCGTTTCTTCAGCACCCAGTGTTGTTGGAGTCCAGCTCCAATAAAATGTATTACCATTTCCGCTTCCTACACCCAACAGATCATTTCCATTGTAATGGAGCGCTGTTATCTGAGCATTGGTTTTATTAATCGTCATGGTAATAATACCATTTGCCATGGTAATATTGTTGCCGGAAACAGTTACCGTGACAGCTGTCGTACTTGAACTTATCAAGCCCCCGGGCAGATTCTGTGCATGACTGAGGAAACATGACAGCATGAAAATAAAAAACACAACATACCCAAATAAAGAAAAACTCTTCATAAAATTAAGATTTGAAATAATAAAAGATCCTTTGGGAATAAAGCTGGGTAGCTGAGACTTGATGAATAAACTTAAATTAAAAATTTAAATAATCATACATTTTATAAGAGAAATTAGAATTATGTTTGAACGAATAGAGTTGTAGGCTCTATTCGTTCTTTTTCCTGACTCTTTATATTTTCACTTTTATCGACAATGAAAATCACTTTTCATTCAGAGACTGCCGAATAACAGGCACCTTTGCCATGCACATGATGCCGGATAAAGAGTTAATAAAATTATGCTTTTCGTACAAATTCAGATTTTAATGCCATAGCCCCAAAACCATCAACCTTACAATCTATATTATGATCTCCATCTGTTAAACGTATGTTCTTAACCTTAGTACCGGATTTTATTGCTTTAGGAGCACCTTTCACCGGTAAATCTTTAATGATAACAACGGTGTCTCCGTCTTGTAATATAGCACCGTTAGAATCTTTTATAACGTTAACTGTATTAAGTGCTTCCTCAATCTCTGCGGGGTTCCATTCGTAATTACATTCGGGACACACCATTAAGGTATCAGCTTCGTAAGCATATGGAGATTTGCATTTTGGACAGGGTGTAACGTCTTCAGACATAATATTTTTAATTCAAAATTTTATTTAATGCCATGAATATACTTAAAAAGAAGGAGACTTTCCTGATGCATGCAGATGGCCTGAGTTATCGGGCCATTATAGAAGTTTGACGTTCGTCATTAGTCCTATTTACTTACTTCTAGCGTCAACCTGTTTCGCTCAAGGCAATAATTTGTTGCCAGGTTTTATTTCATAAACGGTATAATTGTCAATCTTACATTTATAAATGCAGGAGTAATGATTCCTTATCCAATAAAAACATTTTCCTGCCGGGTAATTACTCCATTGAGGAATAAAAAAGTCTTCATCAATAGCAAGAAATACAGGAGTTGTACTATTACCCGAAAATAAATGTTCAGCTTCAGTAATACTCATTTGATAAATGCTAAGTGGTTCAACATCCATTGGATATGCATTGTATACAGCATATAGTGATGTAGAAATAACTCGTGATTGTATAGGTACAGCTTTAGTTACAGATTCTGCAGTTATCTTTAGATCATTTTTCGTCTTTATAAAGTTCCATATAGAATGGG
>DATHNK010000376.1:0-3298 GCA_035486075.1 Bacteroidia bacterium | reverse complement strand
AAGCTGCTAATATAGAATAGAAGCCCAAACCTCTATCTGTGCTTTTGGTTATCATTGCGAGGCTTTGCGAAGCAATCTCTGTAATATTTGAGATTGCTTCGTTCCTCGCAATGACGAACATCTAGTCCCGTTTTGGGATTGGGAGTTATTCAAATTATTTATCATTTAATATTAAAAATATGAGATATTATATTTTGCTATTTGGCATTATGCTATTCTCTATAGGTATTTCCGCCCAAAAACTTAATGGAAAAGTGGTGGACTCAATAAACGGGCAACCAATACCGGACGCGGTGGTTTATTTTCCCCAACTTAAATTGGTCGCCACTACCGAAGCAAACGGGCGTTTCAGCATGACCTCTATACCCTATGGAACCTATGAAATGGAGGTGCAGATCTTGGGATACTCCACATTAACGAAACTTATTACCATTAATGACAGCACAACTTGTAACTGTTCTATGTGCACTATGCCGGGTTGCAGTATGAATGAAGTGGTAATTACAGCGCTTGGAAATATTACCAATACACAGCGTTCACCTGTTCCGGTTACGTTAGTTACGCATGATATGATGCTGCAGGAAACTTCCAATACCGTGATTGATGCCATAGCTTCTCAGCCGGGTGTTAATGAAACAACGGAAGGAGCCGGTACCACCAAGCCGCAGATCAACGGGCTTGGGTTCGACCGTGTGCTAACCTTAATGGATGGTGAAAGGCAGGAGGATTTCCAGTGGGGCGATGACCATGGAATATTGATAGACCCCTATGCAGTGTATGATGCTGAAATTATCCGGGGGCCGGCATCCTTGCAGTATGGAGCCAGTGCCGAGGCAGGTGTTATAAGTTTTAAATCGCAGCCTTTTGCTGAAAGCGGAACGGTGCAGGGTAGCGTGCTTACCGAATATCAAACCAATAATGGATACATAGGCACCTCGGAAGATGTGGGGGGGAATAACAATGGTTTTGTGTGGGATTTACGGGCCAGTAGTGAACAAGCGCATAGTTACTGGGACCCCAAAGACGGATATGTTTGGGGTAGCGCATGGCAGCAGGAGAATGCAAGGCTAACCCTCGGCTTAAATAAGAAATGGGGTTATAGCCGTCTTACTGTAAGTGCGCTTCACCGGAGGATACAGGTACCCGATGGAAATAGAGACAGTACAGGAAAGTTTGAATTTGATGTTCCGCAAAACGGGCAAGTATATCCCGGCAGGGCTGATTATTTGTCGTACAATGCAGATATAGCGAGCGATAAAATTTTAGATGAATACCAAACATGGTGGCAGAACAGCTTTAATGCGGGCCAGGGAAGAATAGAACTTGATGTGGGTTTCACAGAAAGCGTCCATCACGATATTGATACGGGAACCGTTGGGCAAGGAAATATGGTGGTGAATGATATTCCCTACTCATTAAAGTACCAGATAGCAGGACGCAATTCAGGATTGAATTTTACCACCGGCGTTAACGGGACATACGAATTTGAGTATAATGGTCCGGAAGCCCCTGCACCTTATGTCAGTGATTATGAAATTCCCAATTACACGAACTTTCAATTAGGTGGCTATGCCATATTGGAAAAGGATTTTAAAAACCTTACCTTAACCGGAGGACTGCGTTACGACATGACCAACTTTACAGGACAGGGAATGTATCTGCTTAATCCCGGCACCCCGGAACAGGAGCAAGTTCCTGCCGGAACACCGGAGTCTGCTATACAGTTTCTTCCTTTTAATAATACTTACACAGGCATATCGGGTAGCATTGGCGCATCCTACCAACTGCCGGGTAATAATTATATGAAACTTAATTTTTCAAAAAGTTACCGGGCTCCTGCTATTAATGAATTAACTAGCAACGGGCTGAATATTGGTTCCAACGCCATTCAACTGGGGAACATAGATCTTAAGGCTGAACAAGGATACCAGGTGGATATTGCATACGGAAATAATGGTAAGGATGTTAGTTTTGAAGTAGATGGATTTTGCAATTACATACAGAACTTTATTTTTGCAGACCGCACTGATTCTGTATCCGGTGGGTATCCGGTTTATCAATATGCATCTACCAATAGGGCTATAATAACAGGGGTTTCAGGGTATTTTAACATACATCCAGCCGATACCAAATGGCTTGAAATTGATAACGGATTAACTTATATTTATTCCTACCTGCCTGATCAAACGGATTCGACCAACCATCTTCCATGGATACCCGCGCCCCATTTGAATACGGAAATTAAGTTCAAGCTAACGGACAGGCACGGTTCTATTTTTAAGGGGACATACATAAAATTCGGAGAGGCAAAATACTGGGGGCAGAATGATATTTACAGCGCCCTGTATACTGAACTTCCATCCCAAGCCTATACTTTATATAATGCCGGAATAGGGACCAACTTTGTAAACCCCAAAACAGGAAGAGTAATATGTTCATTTTACATTAATTGCACAAACCTAACTAACATTGCGTATGCCGACCATTTAAACCTGGCTCAATACTTTTATTCTAAGAACGGGCAGATAGTAACTGTAACCCGGCAAAGCCAGGGAATATATAATATGGGAAGAAATATAGGCTTTAAACTCCTCTTCCCTATAGGTGGGCATAAAGTTCAGGATAACGAAGCAAAAGGGTTAGATAATACCCAATAAGTTGCAGTTTTAAAGGGGAATCGGGTTAAGCATTTTAATAAGTATCAGAATACCAATTAGATATAAAAATACTGGTTGCAAATATAAAACAAA
This sequence comes from Bacteroidia bacterium, assembly GCA_035486075.1. Lineage (GTDB taxonomy): Bacteria > Bacteroidota > Bacteroidia > JABEUT01 > JABEUT01 > JABEUT01. Next base: position 548 of record DATHNK010000376.1, on the reverse strand, counting down.
TGTATTGTTGGAGGCATTTTTATAAAAAAAATTCAGAAAAATATTTTTTTCTCTGGAACCCCTGTCAATAATGAGTTTTTTCTATATCTTCACGTCCAATTAACAAACAATATTAATCCCTAAAACCAAACAAACATGAACAAAGCAGAATTAGTAGATGCAATTGCAGCAGAAGCAAAATTGTCAAAAGCATCAGCAGAAAAAGCCCTTGACGCATTTGTAAACCAAACCACAAAAGCATTGAAAGGTGGAAACCGCGTAGCTTTAGTAGGATTCGGATCTTTCTCAGTTGCTAAAAGAGCAGCCCGTAACGGAAGAAATCCACAAACCGGAAAAGCCATTAAAATTGCAGCTAAGAAAGTAGCGAAATTTAAAGCCGGCGCTGACCTTGCAGGCAAAGTAAACAAGTAATTGTTTCTACACAATTTTAAAGATCCTTCCCGGCAATATGTCAGGAAGGATTTTTTTTTATCCTGTTTTAATACCTGATACCGTATTTCTGCATGCGGGAGCAAACTGATAAAATGGGAATAAGCATTAAAGCTCCG
>DATHNK010000375.1:0-8950 GCA_035486075.1 Bacteroidia bacterium | reverse complement strand
AAAGATGGCAGGGCATCGGGCATTATGCGGAGATATACTAAAAGTGGTATTCTGTTCGGTGAGATCTCTATGGATAATGGTAAAAAAAACGGAGTGACAAATTGGTATTATTTAAACGGAACATTGAAATCTGAAGTGCCTTATACCGATGATAAAAAGAACGGGGTTGCAAAAGTATATGATGATAAAGGAAAGTTAGGCGTTGAAATTCCATATGACAATGGAATAGAAAACGGGATGGAGAAATCGTACTATGCCAACGGAATGCTACAGCGTGAAATACCTTATAAAGAAGGAAAGATAGATGGAGTAATGAATGTATATTATGAAAATGATACCATTAAAAGTTCTACAACCTATATCAAAGATAAAAAAAATGGTGTGGAAAATGAATATTATGAGAGTGGTAAATTAGAAGCTGAAAGAACCTACACCGTTGATAAAAAATCCGGAACAGAAAAAGATTATTATGAAAATGGTGACCTGGAGACGGAAATCCCTTATGTTAATGGGGTTGTAACCGGCGTTATGAAGGGTTATTATAAAAACGGTAAAAAGGAATCTGAAACCCCTTATACCAATGGAAAAAAGAATGGAGTATCATCGAAATATTATGAGGATGGAAAACTGAAATCTGAAATAAAGTATAACATGGACAAGGTTTCAGATATGAAAAACTGGGACGAAAAAGGAGACGAAATACAACAAAACTAACATGAAAAAATCATTACTTATTATTATCTCCTTTGGCTTTGCCCTTAATGCTATTGGGCAACAAGCCTCTTACGATGAAGGATTTACAAATAAGGCGGAAGCTAAAAATCAATTGGTAAATGGAGTGAAAGATGGCAAGTGGGTTGAATATGATACTTGCTATGGTAATAACCCCAATAATGATACCATTGGCGAGATTTGCGGTTATAAGCTTACCGTGTACAGGGATGATAAACCAGTAGGGGTAATTCGGGAGTATAGCATTGACGGGAAAATAAAAAGTGAAATACCTATGAAAAGTGGCAAAGAGAATGGTACAGAAAACAGGTATTACGACAGCGGAAAACTGCACCTGGAAACTCCCTATGTTAATGATAAACGAAACGGAACTGTAAAGGAATATTATGAGAACGGGAAACTAAAAACAGAAACTATTTATACTAACAATAAGGCAGGTGAAACAAAAAATTACGATGAAAATGGAAATGAAATCAAGTAAGAAATTCAGCATGGTTATTTGCTGCATTTTATTAATAGCCTGCAAACATGGTTCAACCAATAGCAGCGAGTGTAAATTTGACTACAAGGCTCTAGCCAAAAATCAAACGGTAGCAGGGCTAAAGGAAGGAATGTGGGTTGATTTCATGGATTCACTGGGGTATCACACAACCGAACAAAAAGCAGCTCTTTATTTGGTTGATTCTTTTAAGGCAGGTAAGAAGGTGGGAATGGAAAAAATGTATTACAAAAACGGGGTACTATGCATGGAAACCCCTTATGTTGACGGCCTGAAGAATGGAGTATCTAAAAAATATTATCCCGATGGAAAGCTGTTATCCGAAATGTCATATGAAAATGACCACCTGGAGAGTGCGTATAAAACCTATTATGAAAACGGGAAATTAAAGAGTTCAATAAACTTTACAGACAGTGGCCCGGTAATTAAAAAATATGATGAAAAGGGAAAACCACTTAATTAGTAATCCTCAGTTCTTAGCACGTAACTGAATTAAGTCCGGTTGCCCTGCATTCACCCATGCAGTGTACCAAAAACTGGCCACATCAATAGCGGAGGAGCGGAGTTGTTTCTCCACCATTCCATTTAAGGCTTTATTATAAGCTGTAATATAAGCCTGGGTATATTTAATCTTTTCTCCGTTTTTATGAGGTAAATACTTCTCGTCCTTTGTGAAATGTGAAGAGACTTCTTTCTCTACACTAAGTACTGTTGCAGCTAATGGATAGGTCTGTTTTAAAATATTCCAGATGGTAGCCGCAGGGTCTTTCAGGTATACCGCTCCGCCGTTAATATGAGGGTAAGTATTACCGAATGCCTCCGGTATGGCAGTTTCCCATAAGCCGTGTATGCCAATTTGATTGGTACATTGTCCGTTATAATTGGTAATCGTATGCAGCGGCACATGCGCATCCGCTACATAATGGCCAATGTTAGCCGAAGCCCGGAGTATCAATGGCAAATCTTTTTTCCTGAAAGCATCTGTCAGTTTGTTTTCCCAATAGATTACCTCGTAGGGCAGGGTTCCATATTTGTTAAGGGAATCTTCGGTATATTTCTTTACCGCTTCTGTCCAATATTTTGGCAATACTGCAAAAGGGTTTGAACCATAATGATCCAGGTTAATATAATGGTGAGGCCCTTCTGCGGAATCAACAAATTTCTTTTTGTCGGGGTCAACTGCGTGCTGGGTAATGTATTCTATGTTTTTTTTGTAGAAGCTCGCAAGCGGTGCAGGCACACCATAAACAGCCATACGGTTGATCTTTTTGTGGGCATAAAAGCCCCAGGAAAAAGCCGGAATAGAATTAAAAAGAAGTAAGGAACATGCAAGGACTGAGGAAAAAAATCCTACCCTTTTCATTACACCTTATGATGAATAATGTAATTGCCCTCCATAACAGGTACTACAGGTGCAAGATCGAGCGTTAGGCAATACTTCACGTCATCTGAGAGGTTCAGTTTTTCAAGTCTTTTAAAGTGCGAGGAGTTTTCCATGAAACCCAATAAGTCTTTCCGGGCAGTTTCATAAAGTGTTTTGGCTGCCAGTGTTGAGTCGTAGTTCGTTTCAAAAAGGCTGGTCTTATCAAGGGTATGCGCTATGGCACCGGCACAGAGGGTATCTTCTATATTAAAAAAATCCTTCCATCCGGCGCAAAGCAAAATGATATTTTTATGCTGATGCGATAACCATTCACAAAGCATGGTTAGATTTACAAATGAACCTATTACAATCCTGTAAGCCTCCCTGGCAGCACGAATAGCCTGTGTTCCGTTGGTAGTGGTAAAAACTATTATCTTGCCTTTTAATTTAGGATCTCTGTATTCTGATGGGGAATTGCCCAGATCAAATCCCTCGACTTTCTGCGCTTGTCTCTCTGCTGCACATAGAAATCCTTTAGACTGATAATTCCTCGCTTCCAAAACAGAAGCGACTGGCAATATCCTTTCTACTCCGGAATGTAATGCCGCACAAATAGAAGATGTGGCGCGGAGTACGTCAATAACAACTACTATGCTATCCTCATGAGGATAAAGCGGAAAAGAGTGTGGTGAAAAACACACTTCAATGGTATTCTTTCCGGCTTTAGGTTGCATAGGCTATTCAGGAAGGTTGGGTATAGAATGGAGTTTTGACAACTATAGCCTTGATTAGTTTATCGCGTATTTTAATATATATTTCAGAACCCGGTTTGCTGAATTCCATCTTCACATAACCCATACCAATTGCCTGATGCAGTGATGGTGATTGTGTTCCGGAAGTAACAACGCCTTCAATATTTCCATGTGCATCGGTAATTTCATATCCATGCCGTGGAATACCTTTTTCAATCATTCTAAAACCTACCAGTTTGCGGGAAACCCCTTTCTGCTTTTGTTCCAGCAGGACATCGGAGTTGGTGAATTTCTTGGTGAATTTGGTAATCCAGCCAAGGCCGGCTTCAATAGGGGAAGTAGTGTCGTCAATATCGTTTCCATATAAGCAGAAAGCCATTTCTAAGCGCAATGTATCCCTGCAACCCAATCCGGCAGGCTTAATGCCTTCTTCTTTTCCGGCTTCCATAATAGCATCCCAGAATTTTACAGCATCTTCATTTTTGCAATAAATTTCAAATCCTCCTGCTCCTGTATAACCAGTGCAAGATATAATCACATCTTTCACACCACAAAATTCTCCTATTGCAAAATTGTAATACGCTATTTTCGATAAATCAACCGGAGTTAGTTTTTGTAATATAGCGGTGGCTTTCGGGCCTTGAACAGCAAGCAAGGAGGTGTCATCAGAAACATTGCTCATTACAGCACCTGTATCGTAATGAGATGCGATCCAGTCCCAGTCCTTATCCATATTGGAGGCATTCACTACCAGCAAATACTTTTCATCGTTTATTTTATAAACCAGCAAATCATCCACAATTCCTCCGGTATCGTTAGGAAGACAGGAATACTGAACCTTTCCGGGAGTTAGCACCGATGCATCATTACTGGTTACTTTCTGTATAAGGTCTAAGGCACCTTTCCCGGTTATATAAAACTCTCCCATGTGGGAAACATCAAACATGCCTGCTTTAGTGCGCACAGTATTGTGTTCATCGTTTAATCCTGTGTATGAAACAGGCATGTTATACCCAGCAAATTCAACCATTTTTGCCCCCAATTCAATGTGCTTGTCTGTTAGCGCTGTTTGTTTCATTTAATTTCAAATATGTTATTAACTCCAAATATTTTGCGTGGTGTTATGAATCCTTCGGCATAGCGTGTCCCAATGGCATGGCCCCAGGTGCCGCATCTTTCAACTATCGAGTCGAGAAAATGAGGTTGCGAAAGCAGCGTTTCAGGTTCTGTTGAATCTTCCGAATGGAATTGGGAAGCAAAAGCCTTGATGGCAGCCAGTTTTTGCTCCATTTCGTCACTAATATCCACCACAAAAGAAGGCTCATAGTTATAATGCTGCATAAAATAAAACAACCTCGAGGGCCTGAATGGCTCTTGTTTTACCCCATCCAATTCGGTTTCTATTTTACGTAATCCTGAATAGAACCAGGCTTCAGTTACCATAGCAGAGCATCTTCCATGATCTGGATGGCGGTCGAGTGGGGGATTGGTGATGATAATATCAGGCTGGTATTGCCTTATCTTTTGGATAAGTTTAAGCCTGTTTTCGTGGTTATGTTCAAAGTAGCCATCCATCAAACCCAGGTTCTCCCTTACTGTTGCGCCTATAATTTTAGCAGCGGCAGCGGCTTCTTTCAGGCGTAATTCATTGGTACCGCGGGTTCCCAACTGGCCCTCTGTAAGGTCAATCATTCCAACCTTTTTACCGGCCTTTATAGCCTTTATAATAGTGCCAACACAGGATAATTCAACATCATCGGGGTGGGCTGCTATGGTAAGGATGTCTAATTTCATATTAGTAGATAGTGGTCAGTGGCTAGTGGTTAGTCGGAGACAAAAGTATGAAAATAAATTGCCTGTTGGAACAAGCTACCTTAAGTAGGTAAATTGTTTTATCTTTGCAGTAAATAATAACCGTATAAATAATATTTCTCTGAAATTGGAATATGGGACTTTTCTTTGAATGGGACACCAATAAAGCCAAGGCAAATATTCTTAAGCATAAGGTATCATTTGAAGAAGCATCTACTGTTTTCGGAGATAATAATTCCATTACAATTGATGACCCTGTTCATTCTTTAAGCGAAAAACGATATATTACTCTCGGACTTTCGGCAAATGATTATTTATTAGTTGTAGTACACACCGAACGAGGAGAAAAAATTAGAATTATAAGCGCACGCAGAGCGTCAACCAAAGAAAAACGACAGTATGAAAAATAAACCACATCCTGAAATGTTGCCAGAATATGATTTTGGTAAAGGAATAAGGGGGAAATATGCAAAGCGATATGCAAAAGGAACAAATATAATTGTCCTTGCTCCTGATGTTGCAAAAGATTTTCCAAATTCCAGTATTGTAAATGAAACATTACGGGCATTGGCAAAGATTATGCACCGTTCAGAAAAACATGCCTAATCTCCCGAATACCATTTCAATAATTCTATCAGCGCTAGGGCAACGGTGCCGAACGCTAAAATTACAGTTAAAAGTAATTGTGAATTGGCAATATTTTTAGCCTTGGTCTGCTCAAAAGCAAGATAAGCTTTTTGCTTTATATATCCTTCAAATAATCTTCTTCAAATGTTAAATTAAAGTTATAAAGCGAGGCATAATTATCGGAAACAACATTCAGCCTATCTATCTTGTAAATAAGCTTATCCCTTTCTAATTTCTCTAAAATCCCCGCAATTTCATCAGGTTTTATTTGTTCTGACTCCCCCAGAAATGATTATGAACGTCCAAGGTATTTATAATAACTTTAGGTGGGTTTTAAAGTAATTAAGAATGGCATCTATTTTTTCGTAATCATTCATTTTGCAAATATACGGACTTTATAAACTCTTTTGGCGTTTGCAATAAATGGTTAAAACCATTCCCCAATAACCTTGATATTTCTTTCAGCCCACGGTTTAAACCGTGGGCTATTAAATTAACATTAGGTCATAAACCGTTTTAACGGTTTAAATTAAATCTTATTTTTACTTTTATGAAACCCGCCAACCAAATAAACCTTGTAGAATTTTGGGAATGTTTACCCGAAAACGAACGCCTGATGGTAGATGTGTTGCGGCAAATAGTTTTTGAAAACCTGCCCGATAATTGCAAAGAAAAGTTTGCCTGGCGTGTCCCTTCCTATTATGGCAAACGAATGATTTGTATAATCTGGCCTGCATCTATTCCAAGAGGAGGTTTTAAAAAAGGGGTGTTACTGGGCTTTGCTCAAGGTACCAAGTTGAGAAACGAAAACGGGTATATCAAAAGTGGTAACAATAAAAAAATCTATTACCGGGTGATTCCGTCGGTTGAGGATATTGATGAAAAGGAAATTAAACTTTTATTGAAAGAAGCGTTGGAAATTGATGGGAAGCTTAAATAGATACATACGAAAGTATATTTTCCAAATCTGGCTTTAGATTGGAATTAAGGCTATATTGCTATTCCAATATACTGGCATGAAGTATTATTCATTATTTTTTATTATCCTTTTCATTCCTCAATTGGGCTGTTCCCAAGATTCGATTGTTCCTGAAGAAATACGGAACACGCGTCCCGGTTTTTTAGTTTCAATTGAAGGGGGAGTAAGTTCAAGTTTTGGCATATATCATATGGATGGCTTGGAGGAAGATGGATGGATGGGCGGTGAGTGTGCGGATAACGGAAGTGCAATAAGTATGAATTGTGACTACAAGTATAAGTACCATAAACTTGAACTCCTAGCTACGCTTGGGTTTAATCATAATAATTACAACCTGTCCAGTTTTATAAATGAGCAAGCGTATCCGATAGGTGCGCCACCACAGGCAATTGTAAGTAGTGCCATAGCAACAAGCTATAATACGGGATATCTTATGGCAGGAGTTAAATATCCTTTTAATTTAAGAAGATTCACATTTTATCTTGATTTTATGTTCGGTGCTTTAATTTGTCATACACCTTCTATTTCTTTCACCGAACAGTATCTTCCCAATCAGACTTATAGTTATGGTCTCATTGATACTATTCCCTGGAAGGTTATGCAACCATCTGAAAACGGTTTTGCATTTTGCATTTCATTTGGTGCCGGCATGGAATATCATGTAAGTAAGAATTTATTTATTTTGATAACCGGATGCATAGGACAAGCTTTTAACAAAATTGATGTGCCAATTATTTCCACAATGCCTACCAATAATAAAAACCTTCCATCGGAAAATTATTATAGTAATTTACAGATCCAACTCAATAACTTAGAAATGGGAATAGGTTATGAATTTTGATGTGCAACGATGTTATTCTTAAAACTCTAAGTGAACCCTTACTGAGCCGATATCAACAGGTCCTCTGTCCGCATTATAGGCTGGGTTAGCCACATGCTGAAAATCCAGGGCAAGATAAAGGTGATCAAAAAATCTGAACTGGTAATAGGTTTCTAATATCTGTTCGGGTTTATAATTTTCCAATATCCCATCACCGATTATGAATTGATACCCCCCGGCATTTTCAAAATCCTGGTGCTCTTTAGATAACCCATTAACTATGTATGCTATTCCAAAAATATCCCCTTTTCTTTTCCACCAGGTGCCATCAAAACTAAGCCCGGGGGTTACAGTTTCATCTACTTCAGTAAAGGCCCAATCGCCTGTTTTACCATCATTCCAACCTGCCCTCATGAAAAAGGCGAGGTACTTACCCAGCGGGTAGTCGAAACTTATACCAACGCCATATTTTTTATCTCCATTATAGGCCGAATCATTATCAATGTTTAATGCACCGGAATTTCCTGTTGCATGATAAAGCGCAATTGCATCCTCATAATAAGGAGCCCTGTTTTGGTTCATAAACAATAACAGGCCTAAGTCACCCGTATTTCCACCTGCTTTAAATTTAAATCCGGCTTCCAGTGAAAGGCCGAATGTCTTGGTAAAGTTCGGATCCATAATAGGCCCGTTGGCCTGATAAGGTTCGAGCGCATCAGCCAGTTGAACATACCATGTTGGCTCTATCAATTGCAGAACAGCCCCGTAGGTATATCCTCTTGTATTGGCTGGGTAATCCCAGGCACCGTTATCCATAAGTACCCAGTTCATAAACTGGCTGCGGGCATCATGAGAATAAGTATTATTATCAAAAAAATCGGCTAATGAAAACTTACCGGCAGTAAAAGTAATTCTCTTGCTTGGTAAATATTGCTTTACTTGATTTTGGTCATCGTCCATCAACGTATCGTGGCTGCCGGGCAAGGCAAAAGATTGCTGGAAATATCCGCGTGCTATATAAGCCTGGGTAACCGGATTGCCAACCCTGTATATTTCTCCATTAGGGAATCCTGCAATGCCTGTGGTGCCGCTAAAGCCTCTGCCACCCGATATTTCGGGGTTGCAATAAATCGAGCCATATTTCCATAATCTTAACCCAAGGAAAATGGTTGAAGTAACCGACATATCCTGCTCAGTTGTATCCTGTAAGCTATTCTTTCCGGAATAAGGTGCATTAAACTGGCCGTGATACTGGTCAATAGCAGTTAACTGGAAATGGAAAGACCAGCGGCTGCCGGTGTCCTTGTGCAGAGAATCTTTTGGAGCCGCATTCATATTTGCCATTCCGCAACTAATTAACATAATC
>DATHNK010000374.1:0-11273 GCA_035486075.1 Bacteroidia bacterium | reverse complement strand
GATTATTAAGAAATGGCAAATATACAAGGAAGGTGCTTCCCTCACCCAATTCGCTTTCGACTTCCACGTGTCCACCGTGCTTTTCAACCACCGCTTTTACATAGCTAAGGCCAAGACCAAAGCCCTTCACATTATGGATATTCCCGGTTGGCACCCGATAAAAAGTCTCGAATATCTTTTTTTGGTCCTCCTTGCGGATGCCGATACCGTTATCTTGTACTGAAATTGAAATACCATTGGCAGTGCTGGAAGTTGCAACTTTTATCTGCAAATTTTCTTTGGAATATTTTAAGGCGTTATCTATCAAATTATAAATAATATTACCCAGGTGCATTCTATCGGCGAAAAGAGAATAACGCTGGGCTTTGAATTCTGTTGTGATACTGCCCCCTTTATTTTGTATTTGCAAATTAAGGCTCTGAATAACATCACTAATAATTTGATGTATATCGCATTCCTGTACCTTGAATTTTAGTTTGCCTTTATCTAAAACGGCTGCCTGAAGCACATTTTCCACAAGGCCAGCCAACCGTTTGTTCTCATCTTTGATAATTTTAAGGTACTTTTCAGTTGATTCCGGTGTTTTTTCAATTGTTTTATCGCTCAAAACTTCACCTGCCAGCCCAATGGTGGAAATGGGAGTTTTGAATTCATGGGTCATATTATTGATGAAATCGCTCTTTATTTCCGATAATTTTTTCTGCCTGATTATAGTGGATATGGTAAAGTAGAAAGCCCCTATTATTAACACTATCAATAAAATGGAGCAAAGTAGTGTAACCTGTATGCCATTCAGGCTATAGCTGGTTTTGGAAGGAAAAAGGAGTGAAAGGAAGCGGGGTTGTATGAATACATTCTTGGGAGACAGATTCACCTTATAAGGTGATTGCAGGAACTTGGAATCAATGCCCGTTTTTGAGGCTTCAATTACTGTGTCGGCAGTAGAATTAAGGATAGCGAACTTGAAGGGGATGCGGATATTTTTATCGGACAAGGCTTTGGTAACCATGGAATCTACCTGGGCTGTATCCAGGTGAGGATTGAAGTCATGGTAAACATTGATACTTACCAATTCATCAAAAATATCATTCATTACATCGCTGCGGTGCATCAGGAATTGCATTTTCCTGTCAATGGAATCTGCATTCTTTCCTTCAAACTTCACGCCCATTCCGAAATCGCCTTTAGGCATGGAATCATGGGAAAAGTAACTGTTGCTTATTTTTCCTGTAACCACTCCGTTTGAGTCAGTCGTTAGCTCTTCCAGAATTTTTACGTTGTAATCGTTCGTATGGGTGATTACAAAACCGTTACGGTCTCTTTCCGTGTCTTTTGTAATCCGGTTTCTTTGCGGAAGGGTATCATTAGTTGAAAGCCACCTCACGGCCTGTTTTCTGAAATTGAATTTTTGGGTGAGTTTAGAGGCCGTATTTGATTTTTCAATGCGGTAAACCACATCATTCATGGCCTCTACTACATCCTGATCGAAGTGCTTCTCCGTCACCCTGATAGTGTTGCTTATCCAATATATTTGTACGCCAATAAGTGCGGATAAAATGAGGCCAACAAAAAGGCTTAAAAACAATAAAGTACGCCGGTTCATGAGTGCAAAGATAAATAACCTTGCCCCATTCGTCTATTTAGACTGAAAAAATATTACCTTTGCGCCCCTTTAAAAAGAAAAATGTTAGTACCGGTTAAATTTTTCTCAGGTAGTTCAAGCCAGGATCTTGCTCAAAATATAGCTGAAAGCTATGGGCAACCTCTGGGCAAGATGACCGTGCTTCGCTTTAGCGACGGGGAGTTTGAACCGTACTACGAAGAAAGTATCCGGGGCAGTTCAGTATTTCTGATACAATCTACCAATCCGCCGATTGACCACTTTTTTGAACTTTTATTAATGGCCGACGCTGCTAAAAGGGCTTCTGCCAAGCAGGTTGTGGCCGTAATGCCTTATTTCGGGTTTGCCCGCCAGGACAGAAAAGACAGGCCACGCACAGCAATCGGGGCAAAACTGATGGCAGACCTTTTGATGACCGCCGGAGTTACCCGTATAATCACCATGGACCTTCATGCTGACCAGATTCAAGGTTTCTTCAATATACCTGTAGACCACTTATATGCTTCCTATATTTTCATCCCATATATTAAAGGATTGAACCTTCCTAACCTTACTATTGCCTCCCCCGACGTGGGTGGTTCCAAGCGTGCGAGCGCTTATGCCAACTACCTGAAAACGGAGATTGTTATTTGTTACAAACAGCGTTCAAGGGCCAATGTGGTAGATAAAATGACAGCCATTGGAGAAGTGGAAGGCCGTGATATTATCTTGCTCGATGATATTGTTGATACAGCGGGTACGCTTACCAAAGCCGCGGATATGCTGATGGATATGGGGGCAAGCAGCGTAAGAGCTCTTTGTTCACATGCCGTTCTTTCGGGCAAGGCCTATGAAAATATTGAAAAATCAAGGCTCACGGAATTGGTGGTTACCGATACCATTCCTTTAAAGAACCCTGATCATCCTAAAATTAAGGTAGTAACTACAGCGCCTTTATTTGCTGATGTAATTCACAAGGTTATTAGTTTTGAATCTATAAGTTCCAAATTCGTTTTTTAAATAATACATAGTAAATCCATAATTCAATCATAGCAATCGTAAAATCAATTAAATCATAGTCTAAAATCATCCTTCCATGAAAACACTTTCCATAAGCGGTACAACAAGAGAAAAGACAGGCACAAAAGATGCCATTAAAATGCGTAAAAATGGTAACGTACCTTGCGTACTTTACGGCGGTTCAGAACAACTGAATTTTTCCGTAAACGAAAAGCAATTTTCTAAATTGTTATATACCCCAGATGCATATTTAGTATCGTTAGATATTGATGGCAAACAAGCCAAAGCTATTGTTCAGGATTCCCAATTCGATAAAATATCTGATAAGATCCTCCATGTAGATTTTATGGAAGCTGTACCGGGTAAATACCTTACCGTTAAGGTACCGGTAGTTACACATGGTTCGCCTATCGGAGTAAAGAAGGGCGGAAAGCTGCAAGTTAAAATCCGTCGATTGACCGTTAAAGGTTTAGTGGACGATCTTCCGGATCATATCACCATAGAGGTAGCTCATTTGGAATTAGGACAATCTATCCTTATTAAGGAAATGAAGAATGATAAACTGAAATTCCTCGATCCTCAGAATGCTGCTGTAGTAACTGTACGTGTTACCCGCGAAGCTGAAGCTGCTGCAACTCCTGCTGCCGGTGCTGCCGCAACTCCTGCTGCCGGCGCTGCTGCTCCTGCTGCCGGTGCTGCTGCTCCTGCTGCTGCCAAAAAGGATGAGAAGCCAGCTGCTAAAAAGTAATTAGTTCTTAAAGTTTATAAAGTTCATAGAGTAGAATTCAGGTTTTACTTTATGAACTTTATATCTTTACAAACTTTATAAACTCCATGAACTCTTTCCTGATTGCTGGGCTTGGTAATATTGGCGATGAATACGATCATACCCGCCACAATATTGGCTTCGATATTTTGGATGCTTGTGCTACAAAGTGGGGTGTTAAGTTCGATAATAATAAACGTTATGGTTCCATTGCAGAACATAGCTTAAAAGGCCGTAAAATTACTCTGTTGAAGCCATCCACTTATGTAAACCTGAGTGGTAAAGCTATAAGGTATTGGTTGCAGGAGGCTAATGTTCCCATATTTCATTTGTTGGTAGTGGTTGATGACCTCGCTCTTCCATTCGGTACTTTGAGAATGAAAGGTATGGGCAGTGACGGTGGACATAACGGATTGAAAAACACCCAGGAAATACTTCAATCAAATAATTATCCACGCCTTAGGTTTGGCATTGAGAATAAGTTCCCGAAAGGGGGACAGGTTAACTATGTTTTGGGCCAATGGAGTGAAGAAGAACAAAAGACCTTGCCTGAACATATTTCAAAAGCGGTGGATGCTATAGAAGCTTTCTGCCTGATCGGGTTGGAAAGAACCATGAATTTTCATAATACCAAAAGTCCGGGCCGGACCAGCAATTAGTCGGAGCCGCTTTGGGTCTGAGCCGGGCTTTCAATAAAATAAGGATTAGTTATCCCGATTTTTTGTTTTACACATAATTAGGTCATGCTGAAACAAGTTCAGCATGACCGTAGGTTTTTCATAATTGCCAGTCTGGTTCCAATTTCGGACTTTGTTTTACACTTTTATACGTTTTTACGAAGTATGGCTTGTGTCTAACAATATAATTTATATCTTGTAATCAGGAAGTTATATGTATTTGACATTCCTGTTGTTTGACACATTGTCAAACAAGTCCAGGGTGGCAACGAAAGGGATGGGGGTAGTCATACTGAACTTGTTTCTGTATCGCAAACAAAGCCCGTGTTATTGGGATGCTAAAACAAGTTCTGCATGACAATTGCCCTCAGGCACTGGCTTTTATTTTACACAATGCAAAATGAACCTAATAAATCAAATGGGGATTAAGATGCCTCTTTTAGCACATTTACATGCAAAGCTTCCAGCGCACCTAGAACCCTGCTTTTATTCAATGGTTTTAAAATATAGCCTTTTACATATACATTGGATTGTGCCCTTTCCGCATCCTTTGAACTTATGGATGAAGTCAGGATGTAAACGCTTACATGTTGTTTTATACTGTGTGGTAGCTGCTCAAACTTAAAAAGCCAGTCCCAGCCATTCATTTCTGGCATACTAAGGTCGAGGAATAATATGGTAGGTGTGTTTCCGGCCTCAGCAAGAAATGCATGCTCCATATAATGTAAACCTTCCACCGGATTTGTAAAACAAACCGGATTTAAGCCACCTGTAGTGGCTTTAATAACAGAGGTGCAGACAGCATTACTCACGTTATCATCATCAATTACAACAAAGTGAAAAGTAGAATCGTTCATAAGCGGGTAGTTTAAATGTTAGTATTTTCGGGTGTGTATATTTAATACGTACCTATTTGTGTAAAGTTTCAGATTAGAACCGGCTTTACAGAAAAATACAGATAATCAGGGAATAAATGAAGCATCTGTCAGGCCGAGGTTTTTCGTTTCGCCCAGAATGACAAAGTCACGCAGTAATATAAATGAATTTTGAAATTTCCTACGAATCCACCAAGGTTCCAATGCTGGAATCCTCTAATAGCTTTTTGAGATTGCCTTTTTTTAGTATGTCAAAAACAAGAATAGGCAATTTATTTTCTTTGCAGAGGGTGAAGGCTGTCATGTCCATTATCTGCAAGTTTTTGGAATATACTTCATCAAAGGTTAGTTTAGAATAACGGATAGCATTTTTATCTTTTTCGGGATCGGCGGAATAAATGCCATCTACACGTGTGCCTTTAATAATTACATCAGCTTCTATTTCTATCGCACGAAGGCTGGCGGCTGTATCGGTTGTGAAGTAAGGATTGCCTGTTCCACCACCAAAAATCACTACTCTGCCTTTTTCCAAATGGCGCACCGCACGCCTGCGGATAAAGGGTTCCGCAATTTCCTTCATTTCTATGGCAGACAAGAGGCGGGTGGGCATATCCGCCTTCTCCAATGCTGATTGCAGCGCCATGCCGTTAATAATGGTAGCTAACATACCCATATAGTCACCTTGTACACGGTCAAACCCATGTGCCGTTGCCTGTATACCCCTGAAAATATTTCCTCCGCCAATAACAATGGCCACTTCGGCGCCCATGTCGAGGGCATCTCTGATTTCTTCGGCATAATGAACCAGTGCGTTCTGTTCAATGCCAAACTGTTGGCTGCCCATCAGGGATTCACCACTTAATTTGAGGAGGATTCTTTTGTATTTCATATCTTGTCCGACTACCGGCGGAGGCTAAAGTAAACAAAAATAATCATTACAATAACTCCATGCAAATCAATTTTTCCCAAAGAGATCCATTCGGACAATTCCCCATTCCCCACTTTCAATTTTTCACTATCTTTACTTTTTAAATAATTGCTTTGAAAAGAGTACTGCTCGGGTTTTCATTATTGGTTTTTGGGTTTTCACTTTGTGAAGGGCAGAGTTGGGTATGGGCTAAGGCTGCGGTAAATGATACAGGTTGGCTTGACCCTTATGATTTAACAACGGACACTGCCGGAAATATTTATGAAACAGGCTTGTTTAATGGGAAAGTCACTATAGGAACACAAGTTCTGAATACTATTTCGCCAAATTTTGATGCCTTTATTATTAAATATGATAATAATGGTAATGCAATATGGGCAATATCTCCAGTCGTTACCGGACAAGCTTATGGTATATCAATTGCAACAAATGATTCTGGTAATGTATGTGTAACTGGATACTATACCGGCAGCTTGAGAATAGGTACTTTTAATTTTCCAAATTCCAGTAATACTAACCTATTTATTGCAGAATTCTCTTCCTCTGGTATTCTAAAGTGGGCTTCTTATTCTCAGTCAAATAGTTTCGCCTATATACAGCCATATTCAGTTACAATAGATAAATCATTCAATACCTATGTTACGGGACAATTTGATGATAGTGTTTCCTTCGGCTCAATAAAGATAAATGGATATGGATTTTTTCTTGAAAAAATTGATAATACAGGTAATGTAATTTGGGTAAATACGGCAAATGTTGATAATAGTTATGGCAATACTGTTGTTACGGATGCAACTGGCAATATATATGTTGCAGGAGAATTTTCGGATAGCCTTACGATAGACTCAAAGACTATTACTACTAAAGGAGTCAATGATGTTTTTCTCGCCAAGTTTACCCCGTCTGGGAATCTTACTTGGATAACTTCCGCTGTTTTGCCATCATCTAATAGTTCTGCCTATTATACAACGGGTCTTACGGGAGGCAAGTATATGTGCATTGATAATATTGGGAATTTATATCTGACAGGATTTTTTTCTGATACTATCCAATTTGGAACTCATGCATTTAAAAATATTTATCCTGCTGTCTTTCTGGCAAAATATTCACCTTCAGGTATTGTTTTGTGGGCAAATGAAAGTTCAGAAGAAAATATTCCTAATTCTTATTATTACAAGTCGTATTCCATTTCATGCAATAAAAATGAGAGTTTCTACATTTGCGGTACATTTTCAGATTCAATCCGCTTTAATTCTGTTAAACTGACTTCCGATTCTATTTATCCTTCATTTCTCTTTAAATTTGATAGTGCCGGAAATGTTATTTGCGGCAGTGAAATAAATAACTATAATGATGATAATAATTCTGTTGCTGTTGATCCTTTGAGTAATAATGTTTTCTTTTCAGGAGATATTGAAATGGAAAATGGATGTTATTTCGGGAGTAATCTTTTAACTGGTACAAATGAATATGGATTTCTTGCCAAATGGACATGCGAAACATTAGGTATAAACGAGCTATCAAATAAATTTATTCCCCTCTCCCTTTTCCCCAACCCCAACACCGGAGCATTCACTTTGGAAGTTAAGAGCAATGAGCTAAGAGCTAAGAGTGTGGAGGTGTATAATGTAATGGGGCAAAAAGTATTTACAGAGATCCTTCGCTCTGCTCAGGATGATAATCTCATTGATATAGGCAATCAGCCCAACGGCGTTTACCTTTACAGGGTAATAGATGAAACCGGAAAGTTGCTTGGTGAAGGGAAGTTTGTGATTGAGAAGTAAAAACTCCAATCGTCATTGCGAGGCTTTGCGAAGCAATCCTACTAATTCGGATACAACTATTGGGTAAGATTGCTTCGCAAAGCCTCGCAATGACGGTACATAACAAAAAAGGACGCTATTAACCTCCTTTCTTCTTTAAAATCAAATTACTTTTATCCGATTACTATTCTTTTGAATCCTGTAACCTTTAGTTCTTTGTCGTTGTCTTGAAGGAACTGAAGTACCGTTTTTTTGCCGTCTTTAATAAAGTCCTGGTTCAGCAAAGTAGATTCTTTGTAGAACTTGTTTACTTTACCAATGGCAATCTTTTCGAGCATAGCTTCCGGTTTGCCTTCCTGGCGGGCTTGTTCCTTGGCAATATTCATTTCGCGGTCAATGGTTTCCTGGGTAACATCGCCTTTATCTACTGCAATAGGAGCCATAGCTGCAATTTGCATAGCTATTTCTTTACCTACTTCAGGCAGGTTGTTGGCATCAGCCTTGCTGAAACCGACGATACTGGCCAAGCGGTTTCCCGGATGGTTATAAGCAAATACCTTTTCCGCATGAATTACTTCGTAGGCTGCAAGATCCATCTTTTCACCGGTTTTACCAATGAATTCGGTGATCTTTTTTTCAACCGTCAAACCGTCGCCATAATCGGCTGCCTTCAATTCATCCAAGGTTTTGAAATTGCCATTTAAAGCAATGTCAGAAATCTTTTCAGCTACCTTTACAAACTCTTCGTTGCGGGCAACAAAGTCCGTTTCGCAGTTTAAAAGTGTAAGAACACCTTTCTTGCCGTCGGCAGAAATTTTAGCTATAACGCTGCCTTCTTTAGCTTGTCTGTCGCTGCGGTTAGCGGCTACTTTTTGTCCTTTTTCACGGAGGATATCGATTGCTTTTTCAGCGTCGCCATTGGCTTCTTCCAACGCTTTTTTGCAATCCATCATACCGGCGCCTGTGCGCTTGCGTAAATTATTTACATCAACTGCTGTGATGGTCATATTACTATGTTAAAAATGTTACTAAATTATCTTCTGGTAGGCCTTTTTGGAGGACCGCCTTTTTTGAAGTTGTTTCCGCCTTTCGCAGGGCCTTTTGGTTTCTCCGAGCGTTCGTTGGAACCTGCTTCAGCTGTTTCTGCATCATCTGCAGATTCTTCTGTTTCAGATTGCGAAGAGGATTCCTCAATCACTTCTTTCGCTTCCACTTCATGTTCTTCTTCTTTCTTATCGTGCGGAACTTTATTGGCTAACTGAGCTTCTTTACGTTCTTCCAGGCCTTCTTTAATGGCTGTTACAAGGGTATCAACAATAATTTTGATAGAGGTTGATGAATCATCATTGGCTGGGATAGCAAAATCAACCCTGTTTGGATCGGAATTGGTATCTACAATAGCAAAGGTTGGGATGTTCAGCTTATGAGCTTCAGCAATGGCAATATGTTCTTTCGAAATATCTACTACAAAAATAGCAGCAGGTAAACGGGTCATGTTTGCGATAGAACCCAAATGGTGTTCTAACTTCTGGCGTTGGCGTGAAAGTTGGAGTTTTTCTTTCTTCGAAAGAGTATCCAGGGTGCCATCAGTAGCCATTTTGTTCATGTCCGACATCTTCCTTACAGAACGGCGGATAGTTGCAAAGTTGGTTAACATACCACCGGTCCATCTTTCGGTAACGCTAGGCATATTAATATCTTTCAAACCGTCGCTGATGATCTTCTTAGCTTGTTTTTTGGTGGCTACAAACAGAATGGTACGGCCAGACTTTGCAATTTGTTTCATTGCATTGGCTGCTTCATCCAACTTGATCATGGTCTTGTTCAGGTCAATGATATGGATACCGTTCTTTTCTCCGAAAACGTATGGAGCTATATTTGGATTCCATTTTCTTTTCAGGTGACCGAAATGTGCTCCTGCTTCTAAAAGATTTTCAAACGAGGTTCTTGGCATGAATTTAGTTATAAGTTGTGAGTTATGTCTTTTTTATATTTTTAATTTCTGTTTGCCTATTATCTAATCCACTGTAATCAGATAAATCAGGCAAATCATAGTTTATCGTTTAGTAAACTGGAATCTCTTACGGGCTTTCTTTTGTCCCGGTTTTTTACGTTCCACCATACGTGGGTCACGTGTAAGGAGTTCGGCAGCTCTCAGTAATGGCTTATTTTCAGGGTTTTCCTTAACCAATGCACGGGCAATGGCTAAACGAAGCGCTTCCGCTTGTCCTTTAATTCCACCGCCTGAAATAATAGCATTCACATCATGAACGATAGCTTCCGGAGTAATAACCCCGAATGGCTGGCGAACGATGGTCCTTAAAATTCCGGTATGAAAATATTCGTTGTAATCCCTGTCGTTAATAGTGATCTTTCCTTTGCCTTTGGTCATATAAATACGGGCAACGCTGGTTTTCCGTCTTCCAATGGTGTGGATAATTTCGCTCATAATATTATTTTGAATTAAATTTTAGTTCTTTAGGTTGTTGTGCTTCGTGCGGGTGCTTTGGGCCGGTATAAATAAAACAGTTTGTAAGCAGCTTTGCGCCGAGTTTGTTCTTAGGAAGCATACCTTTAATGGCATGTTCCAAAATGCGGGTTGCATCTTTTTGAGCCACTTTTTCTGGAGTAGAAAACCTTTGTCCGCCAGGGAATCCGGTATGGCGGATGTATGTTTTATCGGTAAATTTCTTTCCGGTAAATTTAGCATTCTCAGCATTAATAATTATTACCTGGTCGCCACAATCAACATGAGGGGTAAAGGAAGCTTTATGTTTGCCGCGAAGGATCTTTGATACTTCGGAAGCGAGACGTCCAACAATCTGGTTATCGGCATCTACGATGAACCAATCTTTCTTTACGGTCTGACTGTTGGCAGAGATGGTTTTATAGCTCGGTGTGTTCACAATAATTTAGTTTATTTTATACTTTCCTCTTTACTGTTTTTTGAAAAAGGGTTGCAAAGGTAAATATTATTTTGATACTGCGGCACTATTTTATAATCTTTCTACAGGTAATTCCATATTACGGCAAAGACTTTTGAATAACTTATAAACAGGGTGCTGTTGTTAAAGCTAAAAATCCCGCCCTGATTGCTCGGAGCGGGATTTTTTAAGGCTGAATATAAAGCAGTTACTTAACCACACTGAATTTGCCCACATTCAATTCCACTCCTGTATTGTCGTACATTTTGTAGAAATAGATGCCGGTGGTATATTGCTGTGTGTTAATTGTCAGGAAGTTATTATGCATACTATAGGCGCTAACAAGTTTGCCTGTAATGTCATAAACTTCCACTAAGCCAGCTTGAAACTGACCTGTAGCAGCAAGACTAACTTGATTGCTCGCAGGGTTTGGGTAAAGATTTACATTATCGCTATGAGCTGATAGATTATCAATGCCTGTAGCCATAACATAAGAACTGGAATCAATCATTAAACTATCATTCACTTTAGGGTTGCTATAAAGCGAAGCGGCACTGAATATTACAAAAGCTGTATCGGCTTTGGAAGATGCTGAATCATAAAAAATAGTAACACTTGCCGGGGTCCATGAGGTTGCTGCTGCACCAGATTTCCATATCCCGCCACCAATTAAATCACGTTGGTTTGTAACACTGTTCCAGTGATATATTCCTATTGTGC
>DATHNK010000373.1:0-5210 GCA_035486075.1 Bacteroidia bacterium | reverse complement strand
AAGTGGTTGTAGCGCCATTGTTCCATTTGTAGGTATAAGCAGGTGTTCCGCCGGTAACAGTTACGCTAGCAGTTCCATTGCAGTTTCCATTACAACTTATGTTTGTTTGTGTAACAGAAAGATTCAGGTTTAAAGGCTGCGTAATGGTAACATTGGCGGAGTCTTTACAGCCGTGTGAATCGGATACTACTATTTTGTAAACTCCTGAACAAAGACCGGTTACAGAGGAACCGCTGGACCCGCCTGGTGTCCATTTATAAGTGTAGGAAGGTGTTCCGCCAGTAGCAGTAACTGATGCTGTTCCATTGCAATTTCCGTTACATGTAACGTTGCTTTGGGTTGTGGTAATAATAATAGCTGTTGGTTGGGTAATGGTAACAGTTCCTGTTCCCACACAACCGGAATCATCCTTGGCTGTAAGTGTATATGATCCGGCACATAATCCGGTAACAGTAGCAGTTGTTTTGCCTCCCGGAGCCCAACTATATGTATAAGATCCATGTCCTCCCGTTACGGTGGCTGTGGCAGTTCCATTGCAAGAACCGTTACAAGTTACATTGGTCGGACTGATTGAAACAGTAACCGGTAAAGGTTGTGTGATATTGGTTTTAAATGAATTTCGACATCCCCGGGAGTCTGTAATTTGAATCGTATATGTTCCGGCACATAATGCACTGTCGTAAAAAGAATTACTTGGATTGCCTACAGCGCTTCCGGAAGATCCATTACTCCAACGATAGGTATAGTTAGGTGTTTCACCCGAAATACGGGTGATGATCCAGCCATCACAGTATCCGCTGCATTTCACATTACGTTTTACATAGTTTGTAGTAAGTGGCGGTGGGGCAACAATATTAACAAATATGGGGCCATAAACTGAATTATCGGCAGAGTCATATATAGTATAGGAAAATGTATTCGGGCAAAGATTAAATGCGCTGTCTATGGTAACGGTGCTTATATTATCCGGTCCTGCCCATGATATGGAAAAAGGGCCGTTGTCTGTAGCGTTTATTCCTCTTATAATGATTGCGCCATTGCAACTTAATCCGGTATCGGCTGCGTTACACGTCGGGTTTATTATTACGGAATCAACTGAAATTACAGCAGGCGTGAAATGGGGATTGAAATTATGGGCAAATTCCCGGATCTTTACATCCTGAAGGCTGCTCATCGGCAAAAAGTGTTGAAAATATATTTTTGAACCTGTTGAATTGGAATGGAAATTTCCCGCTCCCATTTCATCATATTGCTGTTTTATGGCCAGCAGGGAATGGTTAATATCAAGTAATTTTTGAGAAGCTCCGTCTATTTTTAAGGTACCGCATTGAATGGCATTACCATTGGCAACTAACGAGCCGGAACTTAAAGTTAGAGTTGCAGATGTGGACAAAAGCATGGAGCCTGTCAGTTGCCATGAGCCGCTTCCTTCGAAGTTAACATTACCCGCTAATAGTTTTCCATAAGGATTTATAGCATTTCCGCTGGAAGCAGATTTGAAATTTATTTCCCCTTTATAGTTCCACGTTAATTGCGGAGTTAATAAAAGAGAACCGTAAATATTCAATGAAGAAGTTGAATTTCCGTTAATAATCGGATGAAGGACTTCCGGTGTCCAGGTGATGGTGTGGCATTCGGTTGTGCCTGAAAGAGTAACACTCTCGTTGGCAGTATTGAATGAATTCTCATCGAATATTACATCATCATTAATGGTTGGGATGGATACCCCGCCATTGCCGCCGCTTGTTAAAGACCAATGGCTGACATTATGCCAATCCCCCGAACCGCCTACCCAATACAACTTGGCAGCGTCTCCTGTGAAGGATAATAGTCCGAAGACAAGAGATGCGAAGGAAAACCTTAAGAAAGTAGAATTTTTCATTAATAAAGTATAAGTGGAAACGCCTATTATTACGGCTACCAGAGCGGGATGTTACAAAAGTGTGATTTACAGGCTCATAAATGAAGGCGTGTAATTCATTGATAATCTTAGGCTTTACAGGATGAAGGTGGTATGTTAATAATTCAGGCAAACTGACTACTTTTACCCCCTAAAAAAGTACATGTACAGACTTGCAATTTTCGCTTCAGGAGAGGGTACAAATGCTCAGAAATTTATAGAGTATTTCAAAGGCAGGAATGATGTGGTAATATCACTCATAGTTTGCAATAAAAGTGAGGCAGGTGTTGTTCAAAAGGCGAAAGAGGCCAGTATTCCCATTCTTATCCTCAACAAAGAAGCGTTTTATAATACAGATAAAGTATTGAATGAATTGAAGGGGAAGGCTGATTTTATTGTGTTAGCCGGCTTTATATGGATGGTGCCGGAAAATATTATCAGTGCATTTTCGGGCAAAATGGTAAATATTCATCCCGCCCTACTCCCAAAATATGGAGGGAAAGGAATGTATGGAATAAAAGTGCATGAAGCAGTTGTTGCTAACCATGAAAATGAAAGCGGCATCACCATTCATTATGTGAATAATAAATATGATGAAGGGAAGATAATTTTCCAGGCTAAATGCCTTGTTGAGGCTGCAGATACGCCAGAAGCAGTCGCAAAAAAGATACATGAACTGGAATATAAATTTTATCCCATGATAGTAGATAAACTATTACTTGAGAATATATCCTAAATTTGTGCTTTATGACAGCAGAAAATAATGAATTAAAGCGCCCTATTCGTGTTTTAGTAGCCAAAGTTGGTTTGGATGGTCACGACAGGGGAGCTAAAGTAATAGCGTCATTTCTGAGAAATGCTGGTATGGAAGTGATATATACCGGTCTGCATCAAACCCCGGAAAGTGTTGTAAACACTGCTCTGCAGGAAGATGTGGATGTAATCGGATTAAGCATTTTATCCGGGGCCCATAACACCGCCTTTCCAAAAGTTATTAAGTTAATGAAGGAAAAAAAATTGGATGACGTTTTACTTACAGGCGGTGGCATTATACCGGATAAAGATATGGAAGAACTTAATAAGTTAGGAGTTGGAAAACTTTTTCCTCCCGGAACAGATACACATATTATAGTAGAATACATTCAAAATTGGGTAAAAGAACACAGGAAATTTTAATATAAAAGAATTATGAATCCATACCAGAATCTTAAAACAAGCATTGAAAACGGTATCTGCACCGTTACCATAAACCGTCCTGATAAAATGAATGCCTTGAACCGTGCAACAGTTCAGGAAATTGGCGAGGCAATTAAAGAAGCTAATGCAAATAAGGAGGTATTCTCCATAATTATAACCGGAGAAGGGCTTAAGGCATTTGCAGCCGGAGCAGATATTAAAGAATTTTTAGGGCTCTCTAATGAGCAAGGTATGGCAATGGCAAAAGCTGGACAAGATGTATTTCAAAGTATTGAAAACTCGCCTAAACCTGTTATTGCGGCTGTTAACGGATTTGCTTTAGGTGGTGGTTGTGAACTTGCTATGGCTTGCCATTTAAGGGTAGCTTCCGAAAATGCCAAATTCGGACAGCCGGAAGTAAATCTTGGTTTGATACCCGGTTATGGAGGTACACAAAGGCTTATTCGATATATAGGCAGGGGAAAGGCGCTTGAATTTATGATGACAGCGGAAATGTTAAATGCACATAAAGCACTTGAGTTGGGGTTGGTAAATTATGTTGTTCCACTGGAGGCACTGCATAGTAAATGCGTTGAGATTTTAAACGAAATTAAAACAAAATCACCATTTGCTATTGGTGCCGTTATAAGGGCAGCTAATGCATATGATGAAACTTCCAAAGGATTTGAGGCAGAATTAACTGAATTTGGAAAATGTTTTGCTTCCGAAGAAATAAAAGAAGGTATTAATGCGTTCCTTGAAAAGCGCAAACCGGATTTTCACACTAAACACACACAAACCGTATAAAATTTACTTTTTAAAAAGTAGTTGAAACCACTTAAAGATTTAGCAGGACAAACAGTAGTCTATGGGCTTCCAAGTATTATTGGAAGATTTCTCAGCTATCTGTTAGTGCCTATTTACACACATGTTTTTATCCCCGGCGAATATGGGAAAATAACATTTGTATATGCGTATATCTCATTCATTAATATTCTCCTCACTTATGGAATGGAAACCTCGCTTTTTAACTTTTCAAGATTAGAAGATGACAAAAAGAAAGTATATAGCACCACACTTTTGTCGGTGGTTTTTAGTTCGGCTTTTTTTATTGCCATCATTGTTTCTTTTCGCCAATCATTTGCCGGGTTAATCCATTTACCCGAACATCCTGAATATATTACTTGGTTAGCACTTATTTTATGTACTGATGCTGTTTGCGCCATTGCTTTTGCCAAATTAAGGCAATTGAATAAAGCCCGGAAGTTTGCAACCATCAAGGCGCTTAATATTATTATTAATATTTTAAGCAACCTCTTTTTTCTTTTACTCTGTCCCGAGATATGTAAGCATCCTGATAGTACCTTTTATCCAATTATTCAAGCTATATATAGTCCTGCTATTGGTATCGGGTATATTCTGATATCAAACGTAATTGCAAGTGTTGCAACACTTTTGTTGCTGTTGCCGGATATGTATAGGGCGGGGATTGATTTTGATTCTGCTTTATGGAAAAGAATGATGCCCTATGCCATGCCTTTGATTTTTGCCGGTCTTGCCGGCATGGTAAATGAAACACTTGATAGAATTTTATTGCAGTATTTATTACCTGCTAATGTTAGCTGGCAGCAAGGCGGAATTTATAGTGCATGCTATAAGATATCTATAATAGTTACCATGTTTGTGCAAGCGTTTAAATATGCTTCCGAGCCTTATTTCTTTGCCAATGCCAGGGAGAAAGATTTCGCCAAGACTTTTGCAGATATAGTCAAATATTTCATAATTGGTTGTTTGCTGATATCTCTGGGTACATTGCTGAATCTTTCATGGATGAAGAATTATATTGGAAAAGACTATTGGATCGGCCTTGATGTGGTGCCAATTCTTTTATTGGCTAATGTATGCCTTGGGGTATTTTATACCTTGTCCATCTGGTATAAATTGGCTAATAAAACCATGTATGGTGCCTATCTTACAAGTATAGGAGCCATAATTACCATTGTGCTAGATGTTTACTGGATACCACGAATTGGATACATAGGCTGCGCTTGGGCTACACTAATATGTTATGCAGTGTGTATGATACTTTCCTATTTTATGAGTCGTAAACAATTGCCTGTTAAATACGATTTCC
>DATHNK010000372.1:0-6391 GCA_035486075.1 Bacteroidia bacterium | reverse complement strand
ATGGGTTCTGCTATTAAGCATTTACCCTATATACAAACGCTCACCAATATTTTGGTGGTGGCCATCGAAAATAAAAAATTAGCCAAGGAAAATATTCACCAGGCATTGCTGAAACATGAGTTGGACCTGGCGAAAGAGATCCAGTCTATCCTTGTCCCTTCCATATTGCCCCACACCGATGAGTTGGATGTGGCAGCGTACTATCTTCCCTTCCATGAAATAAGCGGAGACTACTATGACTTTATACCGTTAAACGAAAGTGAATACGCTTTTTGCATTGCCGATGTATCGGGCAAAGGTGTGGCAGCGGCACTGCTGATGAGTAATTTCCAGGCCAGCCTGCATGCCCAAATAGAACAGACAAACTCGCTTACAGAATTGGTCACCCGCCTGAATAAAAACGTGATGGATACCGCCCGGGGCGAGAGCTTCATAACCTTTTTCATTGCCAAGTTCAACCGGCTTACCCAAACTTTGCAATACGTGAATGCAGGGCATTACCCGCCTATTTTATATATGGAAAATACGGTTACCCTTCTTAAATCCGGTGGTCCTGCATTGGGTATGCTCCCTGAAATACCTTATCTGAAAGAAGGAATAATCACCATTTCAACCCCGGCATCTATACTGGCCTATACGGATGGAATTACCGAACTGGAAAATGAAAAAGATGAAGAGTTCAGCATTGACAAACTGAAGGACCTGTTTATTTCATTGGTAAATGCCGGTGTAACATCGAAGCAAGTGAACGATAAAGTGGCTGAAACGCTTATAACATATAAAGGCAGAAAGCAATATATGGATGATGTTACCCTGTTATGCTGCCGCATATTAAAACGTTCGCAACTTCCGCTCTTTAACCAGAGTTAGGTACTCCTTTTACTTATTCGCGGTGTGCTTTTATTATATCGATGCCACGTTATTATTTAATCCCTGCCGACTGATATATCTTTAAGGAGTTTATCCGCATATCAAATTCTTTCTTTTCCGGATTGCGCAAATAAAATGCTAAGCGGTGTATCTTTGAAGGAAAAAGTGAACTTACTGAATAAATTTTCTGTCCCGAATCAGCAGACCAGTCATATCTTATCCAATTAAGCGGAATATAGTTATTACAAAAAGCCTGCCCTTCTGTAGAATCTATTTCTAAAACCAACTGTAATTGAGCGGGCATTTTTCCCTTAACAGTACCAATAGTAAACTCAGCCACTAAAGGACCGGCACCCATGAAAGCAGTATCCTTTGCTTCATACAAATAATAATATTCATCATTCCCATGAATTGTCTTTAGTGAATTTGCAGAGAATAGCAAATTCCTTTTAACTTTATTCCTGCGTTTATAGAGTGCCAGTCCCCAGTCTTTTTCAGAATCAATTTTATCATAATATGTATGGTAGTACTGTTGCTGAGAACCCAATGCAATGCCATAGTCATCATTTAATGTAAATGGTACGTCGATACAATTTAATGCTCCGTTGTTGCGATAATTCCAAAAGTCATAAACAAATTGAGCCTGCACCAGGCCTCCGATCGTTATCCTTTCGGGGTTTAGCTTTTGCTCTTCCAGTAAGCGGATATAGAATCTTTCAGGGAATGTTACATATGCTCTTGATGAATGCTTAGTGAAGTTAATGGCAAAAATAAAATGTACCATAGCCCCGGCCAAAATGCAACCGGCAAATACTTTAACAGGGGTCCCCGAAAAGCGGTCGAGAAGAAAAGTGACGGAAACCACAAAAAACACATAGAAAAATAATCCGGTCCTGTCAACAGGGTAGTTAATGTGCAATAGTATTTTCATTACATAAAATGCGGCAATAATTATTATCAGGATCAATGGATAGAATATAGATGGAATGAATATGCTTTTAACAGTTGTTTTTATTTTTCTGAAAAGGATAGTGAACACTATTGAAGTTAAAACAATAGATCCTGCCAGAATAATATAAGGTAGCCACCTGTTTTTTGTACCGCTTAATAGTTGAATGAGTGAAACAAAAGTGATGTTCCAGTAACTTTTACCATCGCCCAGGTATAGCATGTTTTTTTCCTGCAGGAAAAAGGAAAACCTGATCCAGTAGAGAAGAAGCAAACTATGAATAAGCAGTCCTGCAATATTGTATTTATTTAGCAGGCTCTTATGGTAGTATTGATACAACATTACAGAGAAGGTTAAGGGAATTGCCGTAATTACCAGGATCAGATTGGCGCTAATGGCAATTTGAAGGAACAGATAAAAAAGAAGCAGTTTTATATATTTTCCTGAAAGGAAATATTCTGAAAGGTATGAGATGCTCAAAACAAGAAATGACATGGAGAGGCCATATCCCCTGCAAACAGAATAAAAACTCAACCAATGGAACGATAAAAGAAAGCCTGCTATCAGAACCAATTTGGAGTGTGTATACGTCAATTGCCTTAGTAATCTCCAAATGGCAATTATCAGAACAGGCAAAGCCAGCAAATTGGGTAAACGCAACCAGAAGGGACTGTCTCCTGCAAGTTTAAAACATACCCAGCTGAGCAGGCTGTTTAAAATGTGGTTGTTGGCGCTAACAAAGGAATGGTATGGTAAAAAATCTCCCGGTTGGATGTAATAGAAAAAGGTAGCTGCCTCATCGTTGCAAAAAGGAACAGTTGCACACCTGATGCCAACCAGGACAAAAGCTACAACCGATACTGCAATAAAAAAAATGCAAAGAGATTTCCGGGTGTTTATTTTTTGCAATAACATGTGTGTCTATCTGAAACAAATATATGATTTTGAATTGCAGTAATACGGCCCGTTAACCCCAAATATCGCGGAAGTTAAGGTTTCCATTTACCGGATACGGTTGATACTATAAAGTGGAATTTGTAATATGCGCCGGTGCCACCACGTTAATTCCATTGCCTTCCAGTTGATAGATCATCACTGAATTTATGCGGACCCCGATCTCCTTTTTCTCCAGATTCCATATATAACAGACCAGCCTGTGTATCTTCGGTGGAAGTTGCAAACCCAACATATCCAATTTTATATTTTTTGCCGTGTTCCAGTCATACTTCAGCCAGTTCAGTGGTATCTTACGGAAGCATACGGAATGCCCTTCCGATGAATCTATTTCCATCACCAGCCACGACTGAATGGGCATTTCAGCTTTTACAGACCCGATATTAATTTCAACCAGCAAGGGGTTGTTGCTTTTAAACGAGGTATCCCTTACTTCATACAGATTATAATACTCCTCATCGCCCTTAATGGGTTTCAGTGTATCTATTGATATAATGAGATTCCGTTTTATTTTTTCTTTACGTTTCATTAAAGTTTGCCCCCAGTCGTTCTCCACATCGATCTCGTCGTAATAGGGCTTGAAGAAAGGCACACGCGCCCTCCTTACAATTACATAGTCGCAGTCCATTTGAATAGCATTGGTAGAACCGTCATTCAAATTCAATACCCCGCCGTGCAGGTAATTCAAATAATCATAAATTAGTTCAGTACCGTCTTGTCCAACTAATGTAATTCTGTCGGGGCTTTCTTTTTGTTCCTCCAGTAATCGGGTATAAAACCTTTCAGGGATAGTATTGTAATCAAGGTCCAAATGTTTATGGAAATTAATATACAGGCCAAAATGAATCAATGCTCCTGCCACTATCAATCCTGATATTATTTTGGCGGGCCTTCCGGAAAACCGGTCAAGCGTAAAGGCTGCCGACAAAACAAAAAACACATAAAAAAATAAACCCATACGGTCCTCGGGATAACTGACTTGCAGAAATATGTGCATCAGGTAAAACATAGCAATAACGCCAAGCAGCAAAAGGGTATAAAATAATGACGGGCTGAAAATGCTTCGAATATTTGTTTTTACCTCTTTGAAGTTTATACTTACTGATGCTATTACCGTTATAATAAAACCTAATAAAACAAATAGCGTAAGCAGGTGGTTTTTATTACCGCTTAAAATATTAATAAGCGAGACGAATGTGATCTTCCAGTAACCCAGGGATGCCGAAGCGAACATGGATTGCGAAGGTTCCAGGAAATTCGCCTGCAGAAAGAATGAAAATTCCAGCCAGAAAAGAACAAGTGCAAGATGAACCAGTAGCGCTAAGAGGCTCTTGGGTTTCAACAATTCTTTATTTAAAAGCTGGAAAAGTATAACTGCAAGGGTCAGCGGGATAGTAATAATTACCAATATCAGGTTGGCACTGATAGCAATTTGAATAAACAGGTAAAAAAGAATAAGCTTACTGAGATCTTTAGAAGTAAAATAGTCCATTAAATAAGAGATGCCCAAAATAAAAAATGACATGGAAAGGCCATATCCCCTGCAAACAGTATAGAAACTTAACCAATGAAAGGATAACATAAAACCAGCCATAAGAGCCAGTTTGGAGGATACTTTTGTA
Organism: Bacteroidia bacterium; assembly: GCA_035486075.1. Classification (GTDB taxonomy): domain Bacteria; phylum Bacteroidota; class Bacteroidia; order JABEUT01; family JABEUT01; genus JABEUT01. The sequence goes on along the minus strand of DATHNK010000372.1, from coordinate 1,996 downwards.
AGGCGGCCTGAGACCCGGTAAGTGGCACATATCAGCACAGGAAGTGCCAGCAAATTGGGCAAGCGTAAAGAGAACGGAGAATCGCCAAACAGTTTAAAGCATATCCAGCTTAAGAAACTATTTAAAACATGGTTGTTAGTATCCACATGGGCGTGGAAAGGCAAAAAATCTCCCGACTGAATATAGTAATAGAAAGTAATTGTTTCATCATGGCAAAACGGAATTACAGCACACTGTATGGCTGCCATTACAAATATGGCAACCGAAACAAGTATGAAAAAATAGTTGAAAAGCTTCCGGCTATTTGTTTGTTGCCCTATCATGTAATAATTTCTAAAACAAAAATAGATTTTTTAAGCACCCCTTGAAAGCTTTAATCATTTAGAATAGAAAACTTTCACCAATTTTGCATGCCATGAAATTATCGATAACCAAACAGGATTGGCTCTATGTTTTAAAATGCACGCTGGGTGCGGCTATCTGTTATGGGCTTTATGTGGCTTTTCCGCAGTTCCCTTTTTTCTGGAGTATTATTTCGGTCGCGCTAGTTGTAAGCCCCGAAAACGATACTAAACTTCCTTATCTCCGTATGGAAGGAAACCTTGTGGGCTCGGTTATCGGGTTGCTGGTATTTTTTATTCCGCTCCCAACTATTTTTTTGCTTTGCATCGGCATTACCCTTACCATTCTTACAGGTTTTTCATTAAATCTGAAAACAAGCGTTCGCACGGCAGTGGCAGCTACTATTATAGTGCTTTTCCAGGAACAATCGGCGCATAGCTGGAACGTGGCGTTGCAGCGGGTTGGGTGTGTGCTGGCAGGGTGCGTGGTAGGATTTATTATTACCATAGTATTCACCAAACTGGAAAAAGTGACCGAAAAAAAGAAAGCTCCCAATAATCCGTGCAGCGAATAGGTTTACTGTTGCGGAATGGGAAAAAGTTTATTGTAAATTAGTTCACTATCGTTATTTTAGCCCACGGTTTCAACCGTGGGTTGCTTAATGTAAACAACAATAAAACCATTTTAATGGTTTAAATAAAACCTTATAATGTCTCATTCATACAATAAAATTTGGTTGCATGTAATATTTTCTACAAAAGATCGGCATCCTTTGATTAAGACAGGAATTGAGAAACAGCTATATCAGCATTTGCAGGAACAGTTAATTGGGTGCGATTGCTTTATCAGGATAATTAATGGGATGCCCGACCATGTGCATTTGCTCTATATGCAAACACCTAAAATGGCAGTAACTGATACATTAAAGCAAATAAAGGGCAATACGGGGCATTGGATAAATGAACAGAACCTTATTCCAGATAAGTTCGCTTGGCAAGCTGGCTATGCTGCATATTCAGTTAGTGAATCTCAGGTGGAACGGGTTTATCAGTATATATTGAACCAGAAGCAGCATCATAAACGAAAGACTTTTCAGCAGGAATATGAAGAGTTTATTTTATCTCATGGTTTGATGAAAGAAAATGGTTAAAACCATTCAGAAATTTTGTTTGTATTATTTCAGCCCACGGTTAAAACCGTGGGCTATAGTATTCTTACTATTTAATTCAATTACCGTTTTTGCCGGTGGTACCGTAAAAGTAAAAGGCCATAAGTTTATTATTCTGCCTTTTGTTAGTACTATATGGCAGCGTTCTTTTTTCGGAGAGTTTGAACTGGGCCATGTTTATGACATTCATTTTGTAAACCATAAATTCGGGAGGACTTTCCTGGCATATTCCAAAATAGGAGCAGAAGGCAATCTGGATTTTAAGCATGAATTATGGGCTCCGAAATTTTCATCGGAAGCGGAATTAGGGTATATATGCCTGCGGGCGAATGTGGAAGATTATATTCAACAGGGCAGAACAAGCTTCTATGTTACGCCGGAGGCAGGGCTTACCCTGGCCGGATTTATTACTGTTGTTTGCGGATATAATAAATGCGTATCTCAAACAGGGTTCAGCGCTATAAAAACATTACGGATATCCGCCAG
>DATHNK010000371.1:0-2482 GCA_035486075.1 Bacteroidia bacterium | reverse complement strand
CTTAATTCCAATGGTTATGATAGTGCTGTATGAAGGCGTTATTTACATTTCATCCAGAAAGATCTCTCCTTATTTCTTCTATGGATTAACGGGTTTAGGATTGCTATTTACCTGGCTTGCCAAATCAACCAAAATATATATGCTTCCTGACTTCCCGCAGGATTATGAAAAAATGAATTTGAATGCGAATCAATTACGGGAACTAAGTACTTATATGAACCCCGTATTCAAAATTATTGTTCCGGATTTTATGCAGCACAAACTAAACAGCAACATGCTTCCTGTTTTTATGTTTGACAGCAGCCCGTTGACATCTATTTATCTTTGGCCTGTTTTATTTATCGCAGCAATTGTATTTTTGAGCCGCTGGTATAACAAATTAAATCCTGTTCCGGTTGAGATCCCTGTTGTGAAAACTAAAGTTGCACCTAAAAAATTTAAAAAGTAATGAAACCGGTTAAGAAGCAACCAGCAGGTAATACTACAACCCGTAAGAAACCGGCGGCGAACGCTCCCCCTAAAAAAACAGGAACCGACTTTACATTACCCGACGCTAAAAAATGGGCCATTCTGATTGGCCTGGTTGTTTTTACTTTTATATTATATGGCAACACCATCATGCACGATTATGCATTGGACGATGATATTATTACACGCCGTAATGAATTTGTGCAACAGGGTACAAGTGGCATAGGGCATATATTCTCTAAGGGGTTTTTGTATGGATTCAACCGGATGAATGACCAATCCTACCGTCCTGTTACCCTTACCAGTATTGCCATTGAAAAGCAAATAGGGGGTAATAACCCGCACATCCACCACTTTTTTAATGTGTTTTGGTATGCTGTCACGGCAATTTTCCTTTTCTTAACCTTGCTTAAAATCTTCCGGAAATATAATTATGTTGTACCCTTGTTAATAACGCTGTTGTTCATTGCACACCCTGTGCATACGGAGGTGGTGGCCAATATTAAAAGCCGCGATGAAATTCTCAGCTTTATGTTCTGCATAATTTCACTCTACTTCTCGGTTAACTACTATTGTTATAACAAACCAAAGTATTTTGAAATAGTAAGCTGGGGATTTTTCTTTTTAGCCATATTAAGCAAAGAGACCGTACTCACATTTGCTTTTATTATACCGATGGCGTATTACTTTTTCACCGATTTCCCAATAAAAAAAGTATTATTTATAGCTCTTCCGCTGGGTATAATTGTGGCAATTTATATGTTTATACGGGGTCATGTGCTTGATTCCATAACGTTCAATGAAAAGCTGGAAGTAATTAATAATACGCTTATGGCTGCCCATTCCGGTTCCGACCGGTTAGCTACTACTATACTAATATTAGGAAAATATATCTGGTTGTTATTTGTTCCTGTTACGCTAAGTTGGGATTATTCATTCAATCAGATACCCATTGTTTCATTTTCGAATCCGGAAGCTATTCTTGCCATACTTGTTTATGCCGGATTAGGTGTTTTTGCTTTTATAGGTTTAAAAAAGAAAGACCCTGTGGCATTTGGAATTATATACTTTATAGCCGCTATGCTCCTTGTTTCAAACCTGTTTGTTAAGATAGGTTCTTCCATGGGAGAAAGGTTTTTGTACACTTCTTCTTTGGGCTTCTGCATTGCAATAGCATTTATTATTTTGCGCTTGCTCAAGGTTAAAATAGATGTTTCTCGTCCAAATTTAAACACTACATATGCCGTGGTGGGAATAATCCTTCTTGCTTTCAGCGTTAAAACCATTGCCCGGAATATGGATTGGGAAGATAATTTTACCTTGTTTAAATCGGGTGTGGTAACATCGCCCAATAGCGCCAGGGCAAGGCAGTCTATGGCAATAACTTATACTGACAGTGCACTGAAAATAAATGATCCGGTACAAAGAAAGAAGTTTTTTGATGATGCAATTTCGGAGTATCATGCAGCCTTAAGAATATTGCCCGATTATTCCGAAGCCTTATATAATATGGGCTGGAACTATTTCTCCATGCCAGATTATGACTCCGCTAAAGTGGCTTTTGAAAAATGTATTAAGGCCGACCCGAGATATACATCAGCATACCAGGATCTGGGTGTAATTTATTTCAATGAAAAAAACTATCCCAAAGCCATCTCCATATTTAATGCCGCCTTGCGCATAAACCCCAATGATGCTGACATGTATGCCAACCTGGGTGCGGCTTATTATAACACAAACAGGTATGATTCTTCGGTATATTTTTCACAAAAAGCGCTGGATCTGAATCCCGGAATAAACTCTGCACGCACAAACTTGTCTAAAGCCCAAAGCGCATTGAGTTCGATGAAGCATTGATCTTCACGTCTTCTTTTAACGTTTTTGCGGGATAATCATAGAATGTTTAACTTTGTTTATTAATTTAAATGCCATGAAAACTATTTTCTCATTTCTCCTGGTAGGTTCTTTACTTATTCACACCGCATCGGCACAAAAAGCCGTCGAGCAAAATCAG
>DATHNK010000370.1:0-4884 GCA_035486075.1 Bacteroidia bacterium | reverse complement strand
GTTATTGGCGACCTTCATAAAGCCTTTCTGAATGGAGTAGGCCCCGGAAACCCTTTCCCGGGTAATCCTAGAATTCCTGAATATGTGTTCATCGCATATCAACTTATGTTCGCCATCATTACTCCGGCACTTATTACGGGTGCATTTAAAAAGCGTGTTACATTTAAAGCATATTTAATTTTTCTGGTATTGTGGCAAGTACTAGTTTATTATCCATTCGCCCACATGATTTGGGGCGGAGGATGGCTTGCTCAGTGGGGAGTGCTTGATTTTGCAGGCGGTATAGTGGTACATGCTACAGCCGGTTTTGCTGCACTTGCGTCTGTTATATATGTTGGACGCAGAAATGTTGCGACCCATACTCCGCATAGCCTTCCATTAATTGCAATAGGTACCGGTTTGTTGTGGTTCGGATGGTTTGGTTTTAATGCTGGCAGCGAACTGAATGTAGATTCTGTTACCGGGCTTGCATTCCTCAATACCCATGCTGCGGCTGCTTTTGCCGGCGTTACATGGATGATAATAGACTGGATAAGGGAAAAGAAACCAAAACTGGTGGGATTCCTGACCGGCGCTGTTGGAGGGCTTGCTACTGTAACTCCTGCTTCTGGTTTTGTTCCGCTGAAGGGTGCTATTATCATTGGAATTCTGGCTTCCATAGTATGCTACGGAGCCGTAATGTTTAAAAACAAAATGAAATGGGACGATGCCCTTGATGTATGGGGCGTACATGGAGTAGGTGGTGCATTAGGCACTATAATGCTTGGCGTATTTGCATGCAAAGCATTAAATCCTGCCGGTGCCAATGGACTTTGGTTTGGCGGAACTACTTTCTTCTTTAAACAATGTGCAGCCGTTGGTATTGCCTGCGTTTATGCTTTTATATTTACATACGTAATGCTTGCATTAATAAACCTCATTACACCCGTGCGTGTTAAGCCTGAACATGAAGAAATGGGATTGGACGATGCATTGCATGGTGAGAAAGCCTATGATGAAGGGGTGGTGTAGGGAATGAAGAGCTAAGATGAAAGGCAAAATTATTTTGCAGCCATGAAAGAGGAAAAGTGCATAAAACCATTTAACATAGCTTGATATACTGCTTCGGTATCGCTTTTGCCATGATGCGAATGAAGTTGTTTAAATGTTTCATCCCATAAATCATTGGCATCTTCACTTGGAAGGCAATAGTATTCTTCAGAGGCTACTTTGCCATATTTATTATACTCCTTATAGATTGCCATAATAGCACAGGGTTTCGTATCATTGTCACGGCACAATGCTTTGTAGTCTACACTTCTATTACCATCTGGCAAATCTAATACCCATTCACCTAATTCTTTAAGAGTATATCCTTTTTTTATGTCCGCACCCTGGTCAAATCCAAGTTTATATCCTTTAACTACATAATTATATTCTTCTTGTGTTGTCGTTTGAGAATAACAAATAATAGTACATAATAAAAATGCAGTAATAAAGAGTGTTTTCATTTTTTGTGAATTAATTTATAATGCAAATATAAAAAATAATTACAATATATTTTGGAAAATATCTATTTAAACCTGATATACAAAGTTATAAGTCAATCTGAATTTGGGTAATTAAAGAGTAAATCTCTCTCCCCTAATTTCCCATCCCCGTAATCTTGAACTCGGTACGGCGGTTCATTTGCCTGCCTTCATCAGTTGCGTTGGTAGCAACCGGATTATCGGCTCCGTAACCCTTCGAGGTCATACGTTTGGCAGAAATGCCATGGGTTGTAAGATAGGTAACTACCGATTTTGCACGGGCAGCAGAAAGTTTCAGGTTATAAGCCTGAGTTCCTTTGTTATCAGTATAGCCAGACATTTCAATAGTGAGTTTAGGGTATTTGTTCATTAAATCAATCACTCGTTGCAATTCAGGGTTCGATTCCTTTCTGAGTGTTGATTTATTAAAGTCGAAGAAAATATTCCGCAGAGCAATATGGCTGCCCACTTCCAGTGGTTGTAAGGCAACATTCTTTTCAATTTCACGATAGTGTGAAGAGTCGGTCAGATCAATATTAGCAGAGTAGAAAAGATATTTATCCGCGGTAACAGCAATGCCGTAATTAATGCCTGATGAAAGGGAAACTACATATTGTCCGGTGACACTATCCGTATTAAAGATTGCAATTGGTTTGTTCTTTTTATTATCTACCAATTTAATACTTGCATAAAGCGGTTTGTGCGTTTCAGAATCCACCACAATACCTCTGAGCAATGCCTTATTGGAAGCAGCAATAGTAACCGCCCCAGTCATCATTACATCTGTTACATTTGATGTTATTCCCGATAGTATTCCAGGGGAGTTACTAACCACCATTGGTTTTTCAGGCCCAAGAAGTGTAACTGTGTATATATCCATATCACCCATACCATTGTTTTGGTTGGAGGAATAATACGCCTTCTTTTTATTGGCTGGCATTACATAAAAAACATCATCGCCCGGAGTATTGATCGGGTATCCTAAATTTTCCGGCGCTGACCATTGTCCATTGGTGTAGGTGGATTTGAATATGTCATATCCTCCCATGGTATTATGCCCGGTTGAACTAAAATAAAGTGTACTTCCATCCGGATCAAGGTATACTCCGGTTTCGTCATATTGGGTGTTTATGGCCGGCCCCAGGTTTTGTGCATCGCTCCACTTGCCGTTACCATCCGAAATAACTTTATAAATATCGCCCATTCCATATCCACCTGGCCTGTCGCTAACAAAATAAATTACTTTTCCATCGGTTGAAACAGTTATAGCCGATTCCTTTCCATCTGAATTTATTTTAGCATCCATCCTTTCTGGCTTGGTCCAAAAATTATTCTGCAAATGTGTTTGATAAAGATCCCCATTGTCATTGGTTTTATAGATGTACAGCGTATTTCCGTCTGGTGATAATCCGGCGGTAGCGTCATGGGTTTTAGTATTTACAGGTGCGCCTAAATTCTGCGAAGTGCTCCATACTCCTCCTTTATTGTAGGAGATAAATACATTTTCTACCGTTTCCCCATCTGCCGGATCCATTTTAGATTTGGTTGTAGCCGGCATCCTGGATGTGTAAATCAGTTTCGATTCATCAGAACTTATCAGGGGGCGGTATTCGGGGTATTTGGTATTTACTGAATTTCCCAAATTATCTATAAAAGCCCTTACCGGAGCCTGACACAAAGTTTTCCCGTTATCACATTCTTCAATTTTTTTTCTAACATCGGCAATTTCTCCGCTTCTTTCAGGAGTAAGGGTTTGCAGGTAGGTATTGTATTCCTGTTTCGCACTGTCCCAATTCATAGCTAAATGATAAGCCCTGCCTAAATAGTAATGCACATTAGGAACTATCTGAGGATTTATCCTGTATGCTTTCTTCAGATAAATTGCAGCCATATTTTTCCAGGAAGAATACAACATACACTTGCCAATTTTGTAGTTCAGCATGGCATTATCCGGATTGAATTTTTCGGCACTCAGGTAATAAGGAACAGCATAACGGTAATAGTGAAGCCCCTGAGCATAATATGTGTCTCCTTTTTTAATAGAGTCGACAGCTTTTTTGTAGCCCTTAATATCTCCCTTAAAATTCTTTTTTGTGAAATCAACATTTTGTTGACCATAGCTAAGGAATGAAAAACCTACAAAGCATAAAGCTAAAAGTTGTTTTGCAACTTTACAAGTTTTAAAAACTTTATGAACTTTATACTTTAGTTTCATTTGCAATCTTTAATATAATCATTAGCCGCCGCCACTCCATTCTGAGCAGCTTTTTGCCAGTCGCTGCAGGCATCTTTTTCATTTCGCTGCGCTTCTTCAATATTACCGCGGTTCAGATAGGCGGAGCCATAATCAGGTTTCAAGGAAATAGCCTTATTGCAATCCGCCTTCGCTTTATTTAAATCATTGGTTTTGTATTCGGCTAATGCTCGGTTGCAATAAGCATATACGTTTGTTGAATCCAATGAAATTGCTTTGTTAAAATCAGCTAATGCATCAGTATAGCTTTTCTTGTCGAGATAAACAGTGCCCCTATTGTTGTAGGCATCGGCATAGGGTGGTTTTAATACAATTGCTTCCGTAAATGCACCTATAGCTCCATCATTATCTCCTGCTTTATATTCAGCATTACCAAGATTATTATATGCTTCCGGAGTTTTGGAAAAGGCAGTTGCTTGCCTGTAATCATCAACAGCTGCTTTATAGTTACCCAATTCATAATTACATACACCACGGTCATTGTAAGCCTCAGCGAAATTTGGTTTGGATGAAATAGCCAATGAAAAATCTGCTAGAGCGTCCTTATAATTGAGAATAGCAGCCTGCAGTTCACCCAAACAATACCATGCATCGCCATTGTTGGTGTTTTTTCTTACTACCCGGGTGAAAGCTGATAGGGCTTGTCCCTTATTTCCTAGCATTGTTTGAGTTTGTCCCAAGCCATACCAAACTTTTTCGTCGTTAGAATCTAATGAAAGAGCCATTTTATAATCATCTACTGCATTCCTGTAATCCTTCTGGCGGAAACGTGTATTGGCTCTTCCTAAATAAGCCGGTTCAAATTTCGGATTGCCACTTATAGCTTGTGTGAAATTATTTATAGCTGTTGGATAATCTCCTTTCGAAAAGCTATTCAGTCCGTTATTATATGCCATCTTCGAGTTCTGGTCCGGTGAAACTTGAATGGTTTTAACGGTATCGTGTGCAGGCTTTTTAGGGCTTGGGTTTTGTGCACTGAGTTCCCCGGTGAAGAAGATAAAAAATAGTATGACTGTTATGTTTCTTCTCATATTAAAATCCAAATACTCTTATTCCTGCAGCTAACGACAGAACATGTCCACTCTCATTATTTAAGAAGGCAGTAACATCGTTAGTACCTAC
>DATHNK010000369.1:0-4838 GCA_035486075.1 Bacteroidia bacterium | reverse complement strand
TGGAACAAATAAATATTAATTGGCCGGAACGCCATTTATAATAGCAAGCATTTCATCTTCTGAAAACCGTTTAGCTGTTTCCGTGGAAAGGCTATTCTTTACAGGTTTTTCAGATTTTGTATTCATGGATGTTATGTAATACAGTTCGTTATTTAAAACCGCTTCGGTGGTATATTCCTTTTCAGATTCACCAACAAGGTGTTCATCAATGCGGTCTCCGGGACGTCCCGCAACTTTTTCCCATTTACCGCCTTTGTGTTTTATCCAGGTTTTAAGCAAATCTTCTATCTGGGCGCATTTCATGTCCTTGGTAAGAACATTTCCATTTAATACAGCAATGTTATTCAGGCAGGTAATTACAATTTCAGAAGCCTCTGCAACCATAATAAAATATCTACGCATTTCAGGCCCGGTTGTACTTATAACACCTGTTTCGTCAAACATCTTCTTCCAGATTGGAAGTACAGAACCACTTGACCAGGCAATATTTCCAAACCGCACACAAGCAAATCGGGTAGATGATTTAGCGCTTAATGAACAATACATTCTTTCCATCAGAGCCTTAGTGAGCGCATAGGTATTTCTAACAGGAGGTACAGCCTTATCTGTGGAAATACCAATAACAGTTTCAATATTTTTATCAAGTGCTACCCTCGCCACATTTTGAGAGCCCAGCACATTCACATCCACTGCCTCGAAAGGTTGTTTTTCGGAAATATCGACAAATTTGGTGGCTGCGGCATGAATGATAATATCCGGCTTTATGGAATTAAACCCATCACGTACCGATTCAATACTAGACACATCCATCGGCAACACCTCGCAACCGGTATAGCGTTGCGCCCACATATTCTGGGTATTATTACGTCCCGAAAGATAAACGGTATAATCCTTTTTCAATTGCCTTCCAAGTTCCTTTCCTAAAAAGCCAGTTCCCCCGGTAATCAGTATTTTTTTCATAAATGGATTTTCAGGGCAAAAATAGTAAAAAAGGATGGCTATCGGATAGAGTCAGTTCTAATAAACTACTTCTCCGCCGAATAGTATCCGTGGCACATATTTGCACCCAGCAAAGCATCTATCAGAAAGAAGCCGGGAAAATCTAATTTGAAGGAATCCAAAAGCTTTATTACCAAAAGTAGTATCGGTTGCATGGCATAAACTATTGCAAAACCATTTTTTTTAATGAATGAGTAATGCAACTGATGCGTGATCTCCGGCATATTTTTAGAATGTCCGTGAATTTCACCTAAACGCTTTTTCCGCTCCAGCCAATTACCAATTTCTATCCTGTCCTCTTCATTATGGTAAACCATTACCACCGGATTTATCCATATTTTGATGCCATTAGAGTTTAAACGGTTTGAAATATCAATATCTGTTCCTTCATGCAAATGGCGTTCATCATAACCTCCAATTTTCTTAAAGTCATCTTTGCGTATACAGAAAAAAAAACTTGCAAGCGACGGAGAAATAAAAAGTTCGTTATCTCTCCAATGATCATCGTGGTAAAGGGTTTTCATAGCGGTAAATCCATGCTTTATCAAGTATCTCCCAAAAATGGTTCTCTTTACCTTTTGCATTAATTCCCGCGGATATTCCCAATTCACATTCAGGCATGCGGAAGTACGCTCCGCTTGAAAATTCATAGCATAATCAAGGCTTTCTTTCGTTACAAGAATATCATCATCCACAAAAAGCAATATGGGTGAACTTGCAATACTTGCGCCATAATTACGGGAAGAAAAAACACTATCCTTATTATTGGGGTTATCCTTTACAATAACATTTTCAGGTTTTAATGGAAGGGTTAATGGAGTAAGTGAATTGTTGATAATAAGAATCTCCCTATCCAGATGAGAAGAGCATTCTATAACCCTTTCATAAGTTTTGCGCAAGATAGCGCCACGGTCTTTAGTCGGAATTATGATACTTAACTCTGGCATTTCATAGATGTTTAACTCAACTTACCTTTAAAGAACAAAGTAAAATAAATCCGGCTAATTTCGGTCGCATAATTTCTGCCCGAACTGGTTTTATAGAGTAATCCCCTCAAAAACACAAGTATCTTTGCGTAAAACCAACCATAATATTTTACAATAAAATCGTATTCGTTTTTATGCTTTAACTTCAAGACAGATGAAGAAGATGAAGCACCCAGGTGATGTATCACAGATGTTTCCGCATTGTAATAAATGAGGTAGCCGTTTTTCTTGATCATATAACACCACATCAAATCTTCCGAATACATAAAAAAATGTCCTGGTAATTGTTTATTTTCAAAATCCTCCAGAATTTTGCGTGGAAACATAAAGAAAGCGCCCCAGACAGAATCGCAATAAATGCTTGATAAATGGTCGAAAAAACCATTCTCCATTATAACGCCGCGTTTTGGTTGCGGAATTAATTTGTGAATCCTTAATAGTTCAATAGTTGTTAGCACAATAGATGGAAAACGCTGACATTGCCGTTGAACCCCACCATTGGGAAACCTGAGCATACAGGTAACAAGCCCTATTTTGCTATTGCCTTTTAATACCTCAAAGCATTTAGCAATAGAATTCTCCGTCAGTTTAACATCGCTGTTCAAAAGCAAAATCACATCTCCTTTTGCAATCTTTATTCCCTGGTTATTACCACCGGTAAAACCTGCATTCACCAGGTTTTTAATTAATTTAACCTCAGGAAATTTTTTTGAAAATAGATCCGGAGAACATTCAGTAGAAGCATTATCAACCAGGATAATTTCATAGGTTAACTCTTCCGTAAGCTGCATCACAGAATCAATACAGGAGCAAGTAAGCTCAAACGTATTATAATTGACTATGATTACCGATACGTCCACAGTTTTACTTTTTAAAAACAAATTATATAAGTTAGCTGTTTTAATACAGACCGTTCCAACAAATATGGGTTAATAATATTCTTCATTTTTCTTGAAAAATAACCGCTGTTATCAACCTTTGAGAACACCAAAGCATCTTTTGAGACGAGACTACTAAGTTGTTCGCAAATGTTCTGCATTTGCGCTACATTTATTGAATACGCTTTATCTCTGTATTTTTTGTTAGACATTCCATACTTCAGAATATCTTTCATACATATTGAAATCCTTTCAGCTAATGGTTTTGCTTGTTCGAAGAACCCTATTGCATTAGTATCATGCATCCTGTATTTCAAAAGGGGCTTATCAATAACGGTTAGCTTCCCAATGGCACTGCAAACCATCATAAGCCAGTGGTCGTGCAGATTTATTATATTCTTTGTTTTCAAAGCTTCTTCAACCAGTTTACGGTTAAATAATAAGTTGCAACCGGGGACATAGTTTTTAAGAAAAAAAATTTGATTCCCTCTATCAGGAGAATAACCCGTCATATCCAAAAACGATTCCGAAATAATCTTTAACTCCGCATCCGCAACTTGTATATCTGAAAAAACAATATGCGCTTTTGCCGGCCTTAAGGCTTCTTCTTCCAGCATTACAGAAAGCATGGTAGATATCTTGGATGGTTGCCAGTAATCGTCCTGGTCGCAAAACATTACATAGTCTGCCGATGATTGCTTCAACAGTTTTGTAAACGAATTGGAATATCCAAGGTTACCATCCTCATCCTTTACCACTGCTATTTTATCCGGATACTGCTGTATATATGAATTTATAATTGACAATGTACTATCATTGGAACCATCATCCCTTATAGTCATTTTCCAATGCGGATAATCTTGCGCAAGTATGCTATCCAATTGAGCATTGAGATATTTTTCACCGTTGTAGGTAGAGAGCAATATTTCAACCGGGGAGTTCATCTTATCAGAGAATGTCTTTCTTTTTTATAACTCCAGCCTTATATAAAAGGTTTGTTAAAGCCGGAAAGTATGATTTCATAAACAAATTAAAGGCCAACCCTTTCTTCCTGGATGTCTTAAAAGAAATCAGCCTATTTAGGTATGCCCGATTTAAATAGCTGTTATGTTTCTTTTCCATGTATTCCATTATCTCTTTAAACTTACCATCTTCTATGGAGTTGATCATAGATTTAGCTGTATATCTATAATCAAAAAGTATTTTGTTTACATACTGAAATTTTCCATTTTGGAAAGCTATTCTCAGCCACAGATCCCAATCCTCATATCCCATTACCGGCATATTTTCATCATATCCTCTAACCTTTTCCCATGTTGATTTACGCATAACCGCACAGGCATCAATGTAGTTCTCAATCATCAAGCGTTGCAAATTAAATTCGCCGCTTTCCCAAATTCCGAATTTCTCCCCAAAATATTCTGCGTTTCCATAAACTACGTCAAGCGTGGAATCGTTATTGAGCAACTTTATTCCTTCTGAAATATATTCGGGTTTTATTTTATTATCACTATCAAGTGGTAAAATATATTTACCGGAGGCTGCTTTAATACCTGCATTACGTGCCGCACCAAGGCCTTTATTAGCTTGATCAATTATAGTATATCCCTTTGCAGATAATTGCCTAAGGATGCTTATTGTTGTTGAATCTGTTGAACCATCATTAACAATAATTATCTCATAGATGCTTTTATCTTCATACTTAGAAACGCTTTGCAATGCATCATCCAGGTAATTACCCTGGTTAAAGCATGGAATTATTATGGAAATTACCGGCATCATCATTTTGCTTCTTTTTTACCTATAACAACGTAATTCATAGTGTTTAAATCGCTGTAATATTTCTTGTCAAGATAAGAAAAAAGGCGATTGACAAAAGCTCTGTAAAACTTCAACCTTACTAACCTCGCAGGCATGGTATGAATTATAACCTGCCCCATTAAAGCCCATTTCCCTCCATTGGAAAGTATTTCGG
>DATHNK010000368.1:0-6679 GCA_035486075.1 Bacteroidia bacterium | reverse complement strand
GAAGAGGCAGATGCAGGATCAAAAGGGTTTTGAACCGAAACAGAAAGCAGGTGATCTGCTTTTTTAGCCGTTATTTTTATAAGTACCTTTTCGGTGGTATCATACAACCCAAATTTGATGGCATTCTCAACCACAGGTTGCAAAAGCAATTGAGGTATTTTACCTGAAAGGCAGGTTTCATCTTTTTCAATCAAGGTATCGAGCCGATGGCCGAACCTTACTTTTTCAATATCTAAATAAAGTTGCAGCAAACGCAATTCTTCTTCCAGCGTAACCTGTAATTCTTCTTCATTTTTTAATGTACCTCTCAGGAAATCGGCCAATTGTTGAACCATCAGGCGGGCTTCTTCCGGCCTCGAAATAGTAAGTGAGCTGATAGAATTTAAACTGTTAAACAGAAAATGCGGGTGCAATTGTTTGCGTAATTTGAACAACTCAGCTTCGCGGGTAAGTTTTTCCGCTTCTGTTTTCCGTTTTTCATTTTGTTGCTGCTCTTCATTGCTATATATAACCCAGCTTATCATACTGAACCAACCGGTAATTAAAAAGGCTACAAAATAGCGGACAGGCAAAGATTTGGCAAGTAATAAAAGGTAAGAGGCATCTGTTATAATGGAAGAAAGTATCCAGTTTATAGCAATAAGCCAAACCCCCGATATGGCCAAATCCCATATAAAAACATACAAAAACCTGTTTTTGCCAGGGCGATAATAACGCAATATGTTGCCGGCATTATAACAAATAGCCGCTAAAAGAAGATTACTGACCGCACTATCCAGAAGAGAATTTAAAGGACTTATGCCAAACCACATAAGTACAAGAGTCTGAACCATGATAAATAAAGCCGAAAGCGCAATATTTATCAGAATAAGGGTCCTGTATGTGGTTTTTAAACTGGTCATTACGTTCAATATCTAGATGCTTAATAGCATTGGATACTTATACCTGCAAACATGGATGTTCCATCAATTATAAGAGTTTTATCCGGATTTTCTTTTATGAGTGCGGGTGGCCTTTTATCCTCTACTCCGCCAAAAATAGAAGTCGTTTTAACTATTACTCTCCAATCGGTAGGAACAATAATTTTTGCTCCGCCGAAAATCTGTACAAAATCAAGGGTAATAGTTCCGGTAAAATCGGCTTGCGTCAGGTTTATATCACAACCTCCGAAAATGTTTACGATATCACCTCCTTTGAAATTTTTAGATACAACAACCTTGTGTACTCCACCGAAAACGGAGGTTGCATCAATATAATCATCGGCGGAAGTTTCGCCAACCGGTTGACCCGAAACCGGGCCATCATATTGTTTCCAGTCTTTTCCATAATCCTTCCAATCTTTCCCATAATTCTTCCAATGTGCCTGAAAACGCTTACTGTTATGGAAATCGGGCCTTGGGCGAAGGATCATATATAGCCCGAACACAATAACCACAAGAGGCCAGGTATATTCTGAAATGGATAGGCCGGTATAAAACCAATAAATATGTGGAATCAGAAATACTAATCCGGCAAGGACAAAGAAAAACCAACCTCCGTTGGAAAATCCTCTTCGGGCTCCTAAATACAAACCTAACGCTACAAAGAACATAGGTGTGGTGAACAACCAGGAAGGAAATAAAACAAAGTTCATTCTGTGCAGGAGCCACATTACTCCTACAGCTACAAGTACTAAACCGCCTAAGGCTCTGCCTCCGCGGTTATGTTTTGGGACGTTTACAGTTTCCATAATTTTAAATTTTATGACGCAAAACTACATCGCCCTGAAAGAGTACGTTAGCGAAATTAGGTACAAAGTAGGGGAAAGTCGGTAAATGAGGGTGTTTTGTCGGTAAGTAGAGATGAGATCTCAATAAAAGGGGAAAATGAAGGTTTTGTTAATCTTAAACGTCTAATTGCCTGTATAAAAAGGGCAACCATATAAAATAGTAAATGCTAATAGGTAGATTAGGTGCAGTTTATGGTCATAATCAAAGATTTTTGTTGACAAACGCCCTTTGTGGCATTATATTTGCACCCTTTTATAGAAAAGTAACATATAATTAACACATGAAATTATCAGAATTTAACTTCAGTTTTCCTAAAGAATTAATAGCAGAATATCCAAGTCCTACCAGGGATGAATCTAAATTAATGGTGGTTCACCGTAAAACAGGGAAAATTGAGCATAAACTATTTAAAGATATTTTAGGTTATTATGGTCCGCATGATGTTTTTATACTGAACGACACGAAGGTATTTCCTGCCCGTTTGTTTGGTAAAAAGGAAAAGACCGGAGCCAAAATTGAAGTGTTTCTTCTTCGTGAATTGAACAGGGAAAGTTTCCTTTGGGATGTGCTGGTAGATCCTGCACGTAAAATACGTATTGGCAACAAACTCTATTTCGGAAATAACGAAGAGTTAGTAGCTGAAGTAATTGATAATACTACCTCTAGGGGCAGAACCTTGCGTTTTTTGTTCGATGGTACCTATGAAGAATTTAAAAATATAGTTTACAGCCTGGGCGAAACCCCGCTTCCAAAATATATTAAAAGGGAAGTTAAGGATTCCGATAAAGACCGCTACCAAACTGTTTATGCAGTAAATGAAGGTGCAGTTGCTGCTCCTACAGCCGGGCTTCACTTCAGCAAGGAACTGATGAAAAGAATGGAATTAAAGGGCGTGGAATTTGCCAATGTTACTTTACACGTGGGTCTGGGAACTTTCCGCCCTATTGAAGTAGAGGATCTGAGCAAGCATAAAATGGACTCTGAGCAGATGATGATCACCCAGAAAGCTGCTGACATTGTAAATAAAGGCAAGAAGGACAAAAGGAAAATATGTGCTGTAGGAACAACATCCATGCGCGCTATTGAAACTTCGGTTTCTACCGATGGTTTCCTGAAGCCTTTTGATGGCTGGACCAATAAATTCATCTATCCTCCTTACGATTTCCGTATTGCCAATAGTATGATCACCAATTTTCATATTCCCGGTTCGAGCCTGCTTATTATGGTGTGCGCCTTCGGCGGATATGATTTGATCATGAAAGCTTATAAGGAAGCTATCAAGAATAAATACAAGTTCTTCTCTTATGGCGATGCCATGCTTATTCTTTAATTGCAAAGATGCCCGATAACGGTAAGAAGAGATATGCCCTGATAATGGCAGGAGGTAGCGGAATAAGGATGAACAGTCCGGTTCCAAAGCAATTCCTTAAGTTGGATGGCAAACCTATTTTACTTTACAGCATCAACAAGTTCTTAGATACTGACCCGAATATTGAGATCATTTTGGTTCTACCGAAGGAATATCTGAAATTCTGGGAGCAATTATGCACGGAATATATGTTTCACAAGCCTGTTAAAATTGCTTATAGTGGCGAAAGCCGTTTTCATTCTGTAAAAAACGGGCTGGAAATGGTTATGGAAGAAGGTGTTGTGGCTATTCACGATGCTGTTCGCCCCCTTGTAAGCAGTAAAACTATCCTGGCAACCTACAAAGCAGCTGAAATGTACGGAAATGCCATTCCTGCAATACCAATCAACGACTCCATCCGTAAAATAGAATCAACACGCACTATTGCGGTAGACAGGTCACGCTATTGTGCCACACAAACGCCCCAATGTTTCCGTTCCAATATTATTAAAAAGGCCTATTTGCAGGAATACCACTACACTTTTACCGATGATGCCATGGTAGTGGAATCAATGGGTGAGAATATTCACCTGGTGGACGGGAACCCCGAGAATATTAAAATTACAAGCCCGAAAGACCTTCTTATAGCGGAGGTTTTGCTGAAAGCGGAAGGGCAACTCCTTACCAGTGGTAAGTAAATCGGAGCCCGACCGGCAATTACCAGACCCCATTAGGGGTTTCGGGCTGACAAGTAATTAATAATAGCATACCTTTGCAATATGGAAAAGTCGGGAGCAACTTCACCGAAAAATATACGTCACCTTGAATTACCGGAAATAACCGCATGGTTTAAGGAAAAGAAAGAACCTTCTTTCCGCGCCAAGCAGGTGTATGAATGGCTTTGGCAGAAATCGGCCTTGTCATTCGATGACATGAGCAATTTACCAAAGACTACCCGTGAGGCACTAAAAACCGATTTTGTAATTAACGGGTTTGCTAGTGTTATTTCACAGGTAAGTATCGACGGAACCATTAAAAATGCTTTCCATTTATATGATAACAAACGGGTGGAAGGTGTTTTAATTCCTGCTGAAAAGCGGATGACTGCCTGTATTTCGTCTCAAGTAGGTTGTAGTTTGGAATGTAAATTCTGCGCAACGGGCCGTATGAAACGTGAACGCAATTTAGGTGCCGATGAAATTTACGATGAAGTAGTTTACATTCAAAAACAGACACTCGAAAAGTATAATACGCCCCTTACCAATATTGTGTTTATGGGCATGGGAGAACCATTGCTGAACTATAATAACGTAATGGAAGCTATTAATAAAATTACCTCTCCGGAAGGATTGAATTTTGCGGCGCAACGCATCACCGTATCTACAGCCGGTGTGGCCAAAATGATTAAAAAACTGGGCGATGATAATGTGCGTTTCAATTTAGCATTGTCGTTGCATGCCGCCACAGATGAGAAGCGCAGCAAGATAATGCCCATTAATGATACCAATAAGCTGGAAGAAGTGGCAGATGCGCTAAAATATTTTTATAGCAAAACAGGCACAAAAGTTACTTACGAATATATTGTATTCAAAGACTTCAACGATTCTATGGGCGATGCCTATAAGCTGGCGGAGTTTTGCAAAATAGTGCCCTGTAAAGTAAACCTGATAGAATACAACCCGATTGATAAAGGCGAGTTCCAGCAAACCAGCCCGGAACGTATGAGTTCATTTGTAAAACTGCTACGCAGCAAGGGAATTATTGTAAACACCCGTCGTAGCCGTGGCAAAGATATAGATGCCGCCTGTGGGCAATTGGCTAATAAGTTGCAGGAAGCCGGGGTGGCAAATTAGATCTTGTTCCCGTTAAATGTTGAATAGTATAGGAAATTGAATTTTTGGATACTCCTTACTTCTCCTTCGGATGCGCGGTTATATCCATATACTGAATATCTAAAATTACAAAAGTACCTTCCTTAACACCTGGTTTTGGTTTTTCAACACCCGCTCTTACTGGAGGCAGAGGTTTCATTTCTCCGGCAGGTAAATAAAAGTGATGAGTTTTTGTATTTATTGCCATGGTCTTTGCCCGGCTTTGGGTCTTTACGTTTTCCAATACTTTGTAAGTGCCTGCACTATCCGAAATCACAGTCATTGTACCATCTCCGTTAGAGCTGTACACCCGCATTCTTTTTGGGTCGAATGCAGCAGCATCGGGCATATAGCCTATAGTTACTGTAGTGTCCACTTTTCCTTTGTCAGCATCCGATACTACCATCATTTTATTATCGCAAACTGAAAATAATTTCCTGTTTTTTGTATCCATTGCTAATCCGCTGGGGCTTGTACCAGGAGCAACTGACCATTGCCTTAATACTTTCATATCATTCGCGTCTATTTCCGCCATAGCATTCTTGTCCTCCATGTTCAAATATAATTTACCCTTGCCATCAGCTACGCAAAACTCAGGTTTGCCATCCAGTTTTATTGTTCCAACTATAGCGTTAGTTTTAGCATCTATAACGGTGGCACTTTGTCCATGTCCGTTCATGGTAAATATCCGCTTTGTAAATTTATCATATACAATTGCATCAGGTCCTAAGCCGGTTACTTTAATTTTTGCAAGAACTTTATGTGTACTCATATCGAAAACTGTCACTGCAGTATCCTTTCCTTCTGTAATAAACCCTTTATTATATTCAGCCGCCAAAGCAATACCATGTACCCCATTCAGGCCTGTAATACTGTCAACCAACTTGGAAGTTTTCAGGTCAATAACCTCAACGCGGGTGCCATGGGAAACATACAAAGTATTAGATTCTTCATCTACTGTAAGATAATCCCAACCCTGCTCTCCATGAATATGGATTTTGTTTACAATTTTGTAATGCAAAGAAGGTGGTGCACCGTTATCGACGTTAATCTGGGCGCTTACAAATAAGCCCGATAAAACAATAAATCCTGTTAATAAGGTGGTTTTCATATGTATTTTTTATTGAAGACCCCAAAGATAGAATTTCCTTACTACCTAAATATTAACTTTGCAAAAAATTTAACCCATGAGTACTGCCGAAACCAGCATAGCATCTGCTATTGATTTCTCTACAAGCGAAACGCAACTGATGATTGCCGATACCCTCCGTAAATTTGCAAAGGAGTATATACAACCCCATATTATGGAGTGGGACGAGAGCCAGAAATTCCCGGTGGAAGTATTTAAAGAACTTGGTAAATTAGGATTTATGGGCGTTCTTGTACCTGAAGAATATGGAGGAGCAGGATTCGGTTATTTTGAATATGTTACTGCCATAGTAGAAATATCCAGGGTTGATGGTTCTATAGGGCTTTCCTTTGCGGCGCACAATTCGCTTTGTACCGGGCATATTATGCAATTTGCAAACGAAGAACAAAAGAAAAAATATTTACCTAAACTCGCATCCGGAGAATGGATAGGTGCCTGGGGCCTAACGGAAGTTGGAACCGGTTCTGATGCCGGAAATATGTCGACAGTTGCCATTCAGGACGGAGATTATTATGTCATTAATGGAGCGAAGAATTTTATT
>DATHNK010000367.1:0-7101 GCA_035486075.1 Bacteroidia bacterium | reverse complement strand
CTCTCATTTTTCGCTTCTGTTTTATTGGTAAAGCCCTTATTCTGACCAACAGTATTAACTGCAAAGCAAAAACAGATTACAACAGGTAAACATAGCCCTATGGTTTTATTTGATCTCGTTTCCTTTGTCATCATAGTTTTTTGCAGGTCCAATCACGGTATCATTTTTATATGTAGTTTCTGTTTTGATCTTGCCGTCCGGGTAATAATCTCTCTGTTCTCCGTTTCTTTTATCGTCAGAACAAGGAATTTCAGACTTCACAACGCCATTTTCCAGGTATACTTTAACAATTCCATTTTTAAGGTCATTAAGATAAGTTGTTTCGCTCTTTACTTTTCCGCTTTCATAAAATAATTTTCCCAGGCCATTCTTTTTTCCGTTAGCATACGGTATTTCAGATTCCAGCATTCCGCTTTCATAGAACAGGGAATCAATACCATTTACTAATCCATCAGTAAACGGGATTTTCTTCAATACTTTTCCACTTTCATAATATAATATGGCAACCCCATTCTTCTTGCCGTTCACATAAGGCATTTCAACTGCCAGTTTATTGCTTTTAAAATAATAGTGTGCGGTACCTAACGGAATTCCATCTTTATATTGCGTAATTCTATAATAAGGTGCGTTCCTGGCTTTAGTCACATTCCCTTTATCATCTATGGCTTCAATCCATTTGCCTTCTTTGAGGGTATCCTTTAAACTGTTTATAGCACCTGCTTTATCTGCAATACCCGGGTCCGGCGGGCCTGTGTAATAAGGAAGTTGCTGGGAAAGGGCTGTTACTGCCGAAAAAAGGAATATGAGAAGAAAAAAAAGAACTGGTTTCATGTTTTTGAAATAGTAAAACAAAGTCTCAAAAATGAAATGCTAAGTTAAATTTTAATCCGTTTCCTTAGGATTTGACCGTCTCCAGCTTCGCTTCCACTTTATGTTTTTCCATAAGCGCAACAAACTCATCAAAGAGATAGCGGGCGTCCTCGGGCCCGGGTGATGCTTCCGGGTGGTACTGAACAGCAAAAACAGGTTTGTTTTTCATACGGATTCCTTCAATAGTTCCGTCGTTCAGGTTGATGTGGGTTATTTCCACATTTTTAGATTTTTTAATGCCTTCCTCACTTACTGCGAAGCCGTGGTTCTGTGAAGTTATTTCGCATTTACCCGTAAGCAAATTTTTCACCGGATGGTTTATTCCACGGTGGCCATTGTGCATTTTATAGGTTTCAATTCCATTGGCAAGTGCAATAAGCTGATGGCCTAAGCAAATACCAAATGCAGGTATTCCGGTTTCAATAAGTTGGGCTATAGTAGCAGATTCCTCGGGCATAGCACCGGGATCGCCGGGGCCATTGGATATTAAAATTCCATCGGGTTTCCATTTGGTAATATCATTTAAATCCGACGACATAGGATATACTTTCACATTGCATCCCCTATCGGTAAGGCACTTTACAATATTTCCTTTCACACCCATATCTAAAAGAGCTACCTTGAATTTGGCATCAGCAGCGCCTTCTTCATAAGGTTTGTCGGTAGTTACTTTAGATGATAATTCAAGCCCTTGCATGGAAGGAACCTTTTTCAATAATTTCTTTAACTCTTCAATGTCTGTTATTTCAGATGATATGATACCATTCATGGCCCCTTTGCTGCGCAAATGGCGAACAAGTGAGCGGGTATCGATATCTGAAATAGCTACAATTCCACTATCTGTAAAAAACTTCTTCAACGATGATTGTGCCCTTTTACGGGAAGGTATATCATTAAACGTTCTACAGATCAACCCTGCAATTTTTATGCCTTTCGATTCGCTTTCATGATCTTCGATTCCGTAGTTGCCAATGTGTACGTGGGTAGCAACCAGCAACTGGCCAAAATAAGAAGGGTCGGTAAATATTTCCTGGTACCCTGTCATTCCTGTATTAAAACAAAGCTCTCCGGTAGTAGTGCCAATTGCACCGCAGGCACGTCCGTGAAAGACCTTTCCATCCTCTAACAGTAATATTGCGGGTGGGTAAAGGCTCGACATAATCTGGAATTACGGATTAATAGTTAGGAATATTTTTTGCAAATTTATACTTTCCGCACGTATGTGGGGTAAAACAATTTTTAAGATTTTATTAACGACAGGATTATCTTCGATAAAACCAAAACATCAGCACTATAATGATAGCAGTAACTGCAAGCCCCATAATGGCAAGCCTGGTATTAAGGGGGTATTTTGCCAGGAAAGGAATTTTTTCCGTAGGATAGGCAAGTTGCCTAAGGAAATTTTGTTCCTCTTCATCTTCGCTGAATGCCTTATAACCTAATTGTTCCATAGTGACAATAGCCTTTTGCTCATCCTTTTTTCGTACTTTAATGGTGTACGTGGCAATGCCACGGCTTACATACATTATTCCACGGCTGCCATATGCATTAGTACCGCCGGTAACAAAACAATCAATTCCATTTTCCTCTAAAGCCTCTTTGAATAAAGCCAATTGAAATGGTTCAACATTAACCGCTAATATTACAAGGGTTTCATTTTCATCCATACCCTAAGCAAATCCTCAATAATTGGGGAAAAGGACACCTCTGTAATTTGCTACATCCGCTGTCGGAATGGAAGCTCCGTATGTCTGGTTGATCTGGTTGATAAATTGGTTGGCAATTACTGCGTATCCTTTCGCATTCGGATGAACCCCGTCAAGGCCAAATGCCCCACCCTGTATAAATTGGGCGGTTAAAGTAACACCATCAATGGTGTAGCTTTTTTGCAACGTTGTAAGGAATTGGTACATATCTACCACCGGATACCCGAAAGAAGCCGCTATGCTTTTTATAGAAGCATTGTATGATAAAGTAGTGTTATGTACATTGGCAACTTCATCCACATCCAGCACGTAGTTGTCAGGCAAAGGATTTGATTTGTACCAGCCAAGTCCTGCTAAAATGGAAGAATAGGCAGTGAGTGTTATCAAATCACCTGGCATTGCTTGCCGTACGCCCGTTTTGGTAGTGATCCATAAATATTGAGGAGCGCCATTAATGGTGAGGTAATTCGGCACCGTATTAAAATAAGGTATGGTAGCAACATCAGGAATAGTGGCACATACGCCTTGTGCTCCTAACTTATGGAAAGCGGTAAGGATTGAATCATACTTCTGGGCAAAAATAGCAGGGGGTGTAATGGTGTCAAGGGGGAATGTTCCAAATCCGGTAACCGTGAGGCTGCTTATTACCCCGCCATTCAATGAATAACCTAAAACATCGTTGTTGCCCAGCCAGCAGGTAAAAAATGTGGCTTTGCTCGACCTGATCTTGTCAATGTATTGTATCGGGGTTCCTAATACGGCTCCAAAATTTATAAATCTCCCATACGGATTACCAAGCGGCGTTGGGCCTATCAATGATATTACCTGGTAATTTATAGCCACATTGTTCACCAATAATTCAGTTGAGTTTAATGCAACTGTATTATCCAGCGTTATTCCTGCAATTCCTAAATTATTATATGTATTTCCCTGCAAGTTTGTTCCCCAGGTTGCCCAGGAAGCATCGGCATCGCATGGGTTTGTACCGGCGGTAGAATCATCGCCCGGCTGAATAGGAGAAAACTGGTTATTCTCATAAACCAAATGTATGTATCCTGAACCATTACCCGTTACATTAGGCTGATTGAAAACCAAAGATGGATAAGCCATCCTTACTTGAGTGGCAATTATATTAGGATACGAATTTTGTTGTCCGTAAGCATACAGGCCTCCATCCATAAACCCCTGGGTAAGCGAATTACCCACAGAAACCATAGTGGAAAAATTAGCGCTGCCTGTAGAGTAAGATGGAGTGCTGAATTGTGTTTTAGTACAGGATGCTAAAGCTAAAACAACTGCTGCTGTATATATGATCGTTCTTTTCATAGTTGCAAATATTTTTAATTAAAATTGATAGTTAACACCTATTCCGAATATGTTTATAATCCTGTGGTAGGAAGCCGTAAAATCCGGCGGTACATTGGAAGCCAAGGCTGCTCCATTGGGGTTGTTCCATGTTGTGTTATTCCAGGTGAAATCGGAACGCAGGTAAGATATATCAACGGAATAATGCTTGCAGAATTTAATACCTGCTCCAAAACACAATCCGCTTGAATTGGCATCTACAATTTCTGGGCTCACATAGCCATTTTGAACCGGTGTCTGATCAATATAGTAACCTAAACGCAAGGAATACTTTTTCTTAAAAGTAACCTCCGCGCCCATGCGATGCGCCATGGCGTTTTTCCAGTTATATACAAAACCTTGTGCCGGGGTATTGGGGTTGGTGAAATTAAAATGCAAGGAATCATAACTGCTCCAGAAAGTATAGTTGAAATCATAGGTAACCATGAAATCCCAGTTTTTGCAGCAAGAGAATTTAAAAGCAACTCCGGCAGTAAATACTGCAGGCATATTCACCTGGGAGGAAAAATTCTCAGAGGAAGGAAAATCAGTTGCCAGTGAAGAGGGTATCTGAGAAAAAGTGGCAGTTCCGTTAGGTATTGTAAACGGTAATCCGGAACGATAACTCACGCCTAACTGTAAGCATTGGTTGGAACCGCTGTCGCTTCCATGTTGCCATATCTTCGAGAACAAACCAAAGTTATATCCAAAAGCATGACCCGTTCCACTGGCCGTTACTTCTCCATTAGGGGTAACCGGCCCGTTTGGGCTTTCGGCACCGGAAACAGGGATAGCCTTAGTATCAGAGAAAGTACCCAGTGTATAAACAAATCCTCCGCCTACACTCAGTTGTTTGCAGATCTGATACGATATGCTCGGTTGAAACATATATGTTTTAAGCGCTATGCTTTGCACTATGTACATACCTTCCCAGTTGGTAGGGTATGAAGCTGCTGAACCAAATTGGTTATTAACACCAAGTCCAAGTCTTAATCTGTCACAAAAACTGCCAACCCAGTAAAAATCTATAGGGGTATATAGTTTTGAAGTTTGATCTACATCGGGCGTAGAAGGGGTCTGTACCGATACATACGGAAAAAGGCCCATAATTCCGGCTGTGAAATTCTGTCCGTTCAAATTATTCATTCCACCGGGATTATAAAATAAGGTAGACGCGTCCCCGCAATATCCACCAAAAGCTCCTCCGTAAGACATAGATTTAATGGATTGCTGGGGTATCTGGAACCCTCCGGCTGTAAGGGTGAATAGAGAAGAACCAAGAGGTAATAGTGAAAAGAGCAGGCATAGTTTTTTCATAGTGTGGATTGTGTTTTGGTTCACAAATATAATAATTTGCAATTCGCAAACAAATCAAACTCATTTATTACATTTGAATGCTTTATTAAGCCTGTGAAAGTGGATGGAAAATATTTGTTGATTCTTTTTGCTGTCATTCTGCCTCTCTGCAGAAGCGAGGCGCAAAGCGACATTTACAAAAAGATAATTGTCGATGGAAGACAAAGAGAGTACCTAATTCATTTACCTCCCAATTATGAGTCAACTGAAAAACATCCAATTTTATTCGGACTGCATGGCGGTGGTGGTACTTACGAAAACACCATTAAGTTTTATAACCTGAATGGCTTAGCCGATAAGAATGGTTTTATTGTTATTTATCCAAATGCCATTGGCAAAAGCTGGACCATACCCGGTTTCTCCACCCGTTCCAGGAAAGCGGATTCAACTGTGGATGATGTGCATTTTATTTCCGTGGTGCTTGATACTATTATTAAGAATTATAAAGGCGACAGTACCGAAGTATTTACAACAGGTATATCCCGCGGCGGGGAATTTTCGCTATATCTTGCTTATAAGCTTTCAAAAAGAATTACGGCTATTGCTCCCGTTTGTGCCAGTGTGCCGGCGCCAGTATTGAAGTATTATTCCTTTAAACACCCTACCCCGGTTTTACTTATTAATGGCACTTTAGACCCACTGATACCTTATGGGGGAGGATATGGAAAATACTTGCGAACTGATGAACCGGATGAAGGTTTTGATATGGCTTCTACCGATAATTTAATGAAAAGGATCGTATTTATGGAAGATTCACTTGGGCATGTTTCACCTAAAGTTATAGCAATGCCCGATAATGATCCTGATGATGGTTGCACCGCCACAAAATATGAATATGATTTTAGCTCGGTAACCGTTACATTAATTAAAATAGATGGCGGAGGGCACACCTGGCCCGGCGGCAAACAATATCTTCCCAAATTCATCATTGGAAAAGTGTGCAGGGATTTCGATGCCGAAGATGAGATATTTAATTTTTTCCTTTCAATTATTCATAAACAATACTAAATACATCCTCATGAAAATACTAGGACTTATAGGTGGAACCAGTTGGATATCTACTATAGATTATTACAGGCAGATAAGCCTTTTATTTAATCAAAAACTGGGTGGAAGCGATTATGGAAAATGCGTCATTTATTCCATGAACTATCAGCAAATTATTAATTACAATAGCAAAGGAGATTTTGAATCTACTTACAAAGTAGTTAAGGATGCAGCCGTTAACCTGAAGCTTGCAGGTGCCGAAGCAATTGTTATTTGCGCCAACACGCTTCACATGTTTGCAAGCAGAATTGAAGAGGAAGTAAAACTGCCGTTGGTGAATATTGTAAAAGCTACCGCAGATGAAATCGCTAAACAAGGCTTAACCAAAGTGGGCTTGCTGGGAACCAAAGCCACCATGGAGATGCCTTTTTATAAAGAGATCCTTTGGAAGAACGGTATTGAAACAATTGTTCCGGAGGTATATGACAGGCATTTTGTGCATGAAAAAATATTCTCGGAATTAGGTAAGGACATTTTAAAACTGGAAACAAAAGCTGAATATCTGACTATAATAAACAAGTTGCTTCGGCAAGGGGCGCAAGGTATTATTCTTGGTTGTACAGAGATACCCTTGCTTATAAACCAAACCGATTGTTCGTACCCATTGTTTGATACAACAGTTATCCATTCTAAAGCGGCAGTTGATTTTGCATTGAGTGAATTTCGCGGGTAGTTTTGAGATATTGCCATGAAAATAAATTTTCTATTCAAGCTATTCTTTTTAGTACTCTGCATTACTCCTGCTATAGTATTTGCAGGCCCGCCGTATGATACAGAT
>DATHNK010000366.1:0-3348 GCA_035486075.1 Bacteroidia bacterium | reverse complement strand
ACATAATCCGAAAAATAGCTTGCTTCCCTGCAACTGTCAGGCGCTATAATTACAACGCTGTCCGATAAGGTAAAACTGGTTCTTAAATAAACAACGGACGATGGTTCGGGCACAAGGGCTAATTTACCTCCTCTTCCTGCCTGGGCAGAAAAGGAAACTATAAATAACCCCGATAGAAGCAGCAACAATTTTTTCATATTTCCGGATGGAATCTTCCAAAGATAAAGCGGATTCAGGAATAATGGTAATTATAGTGCCGATTCAATTCGTACTTTTATCGGCTTAAAACGGCATAATGAGTAAAATAATTGTACTTGGCGCAGGAATGGTAGGCAGAACTATGGCTCTGGATCTTGCTAAAAAACATGCTGTAACATCGGTAGATATCAGCAAAGATTCCCTTGAAAGGCTTAGTGGAAGCGGTATTAGTACGCTACAGGCTAACCTGGCGGATACCAAAAGCATAAAAAAGCTGGTTCAGGAATATGATATAGTGCTTTCAGCAGTCCCCGGTTTTATGGGCTACAATACGTTGCAGGCAATTCTGGAGGCCGGTAAAAATGTAGTGGATATTTCCTTCTTCCCTGAAAATTCTCTCGAACTTGATAATCTCGCAAAAAGTAAAAATGTAACCGCGGTGGTGGATTGCGGCGTGGCTCCGGGCATGGATAATATTATTCTGGGCAGGTACAATGAGACCATGAAACTCACCGACTTTGAATGCCTTGTTGGAGGATTACCCAAAGTGAAAAAATGGCCGTTCTACTATAAAGCGCCATTTTCTCCGGTGGATGTTATTGAGGAATATACCCGTCCCGCACGCTATGTTGAAAATGGAAATGTAGTTGTGAAGCCAGCCCTTTCGGACATTGAACACATTGAAATGGAAAATGTAGGAACGCTGGAATCCTTTAATTCAGATGGGTTGAGGTCTATAATACACACCATGCCACATATTCCGAATATGAAAGAAAAAACCTTGCGTTACCCCGGCCATGCTGAAAGGGTGATGGCATTGAGAGATTCAGGCTTTTTCAGTAAAGAGCCGGTTAATGTAAATGGAAACGAAATAATTCCACTGGATTTCACTTCCCGCATACTTTTCAATGAATGGAAACTGAAAGATGGAGAAGAAGAAATAACAGTAATGCGGGTCACCCTCATTGGAACTGAAAATGGAGTAAAAAAGAAGGTGGTTTATACTTTGCATGATGAATATAATGCTGAAATGAAGGCATCATCCATGTCAAGAACTACCGGATATACAGCTACTGCCGCTGTTAATATGGTTTTGGAAGGGCTTTTCACTGAAAAAGGTGTTTTCCCTCCGGAATTGGTTGGCAAACATGAAAAATGCTTCCGTTTTATCCTGAATTACCTGAAAGAAAGGAAGGTGATTTATAAGAAGGAAGAGTCTGTTTTATAGTCAAAAACCTCATTAGTAATCAATAGCAATTGCAGATTAAGGTATTCTGTTTACATTTGCCTGAAACTACAAAAAGTTGAAAGAAGACTTTACGAACTTTACAACTTTAAAAACTTTATAAACTAATACAATGGGAAGAGTATTTGAAAAGAGAAAATATGTAATGTTTGCCCGCTTTGCCAAGATGGCAAAACAATTTACAAAAATTGGAAGGGATATAGCCATTGCCGTAAAAGCCGGTGGGCCAGACCCAGATACTAATTCCCGCTTGCGGATGTGCATTCAAAATGCACGGGCTGTTAATATGCCTAAGGTAAACGTGGACGCTGCTATTAAAAGGGCTTCTGATAAAGATATGGCCAATTACGAAGAGGTTATTTACGAAGGCTATGCGCCGCATGGGGTGCCCGTTTTGGTGGAATGTACTTCTAACAATCCTACCCGTACGGTTGCCAACATTCGTATGTATTTTGACCGGGCTGAAGGCTCACTCGGAACGAAAGGCTCTGTGGCTTTTATGTTTGAAAGAAAAGCATTATTTAAAATATCTTCGGTAGGATTGAATCATGAAGAAACCGAATTTGAAATGATTGATTTCGGTGCGGAAGAATTCACCTGGGACGACGAACACAATGAGTTAATTATTCAAACCCCATTTACTGATTTCGGCCATATGCAAAAGGCATTGGAGGACAAAAAAATTGAAATAAAAGAAAGCTCGAAAACATTTATCCCTACTACCACCAAACATTTAACCGATGCTGAAGAAGCCGACCTTCTCGCCATGATCGATAGGATGGAAGAGGATGATGATGTTGTGGCGGTTTATCATAACGCGCGATAATCAATTAGAAAGTACAAATTAGGAATTACGAATGAAATACACTTGATTCCTGATTATTAATTCCTAATTAGAATAATGACCTCCGAACATTTTAAAAAAGTAACGGCAGCAGGGGTACTTCTCAGCATCGGAATTATTTACGGTGATATTGGTACTTCGCCTCTCTATACTTTTCAACCAATCATAAAAGATGGGGGAGGAGTGTCCCGCGATCTGGTGATGGGCGCTATTTCCTGCATTTTCTGGACACTTACACTCCAGACTACTTTCAAATATATAATCATGACCCTGCAAGCCGATAACCACGGCGAGGGTGGTATATTTTCACTATATGCATTGGTTAGTAAAATAGATAAAAGGCTTTATCTGCCTGCTATTATTGGTGCCGGCACATTGCTTGCCGACGGAATCATAACTCCGCCTATCAGTGTGGCATCTGCTGTGGAAGGCTTGAGCGGTGTAAAGGGTTGGGAAAAAACCATTGTACCGGGCAATGACCTGGTAATTGGGATTGTGCTTGGGATATTAATTGCATTATTTCTTTTTCAGCGGTTGGGAACAAAAGTGGTTGGTGCTTCATTCGGGCCTATTATGCTGGTTTGGTTTGTGATGATAGGAGTTTTAGGAACCTTGCAAATTGTTCGTTATCCCCAAATATTTGCGGCATTAAATCCGGTTGTTGGTTGGAACTTGCTTACCCAACACCCCAAAGGATTTTGGCTGCTGGGTTCTATTTTCCTGTGTACTACAGGTGCTGAGGCACTCTATTCCGACTTAGGGCATTGCGGAAGAAAAAATATTCAGACAAGCTGGATCCTGGTGAAAATTGCCCTGGTATTAAGTTACCTGGGGCAAGGCGCATGGCTGCTTTTACAAGGTAAAACAGATATTGGAGATGTGAACCCCTTCTTTGCCATTGTACCTGCAAACCTGCTTTTCCCGGTTGTAATTGTGGCAACGGTGGCAACCATAATTGCCAGCCAGGCTCTTATCAGTGGCTCGTATACGCTTATCAGCGAAGCCATAACATTAAATTTCTGGCCCCGTGTAACGGTTAAATATCCTACCGATATAAGGG
>DATHNK010000365.1:0-4823 GCA_035486075.1 Bacteroidia bacterium | reverse complement strand
AATCGTGTGAGTGATTTTGAGAATGCCTATAAATATGCCGAAATGGCGCAAAGGGCCCAGTTTGATGTTCCAGATGACTATATCAGGCTGCTGAAAGCAAGGCTCGATGTAAAGTGATATTCCATATTTTACCAGGAAATGTAAATTCGCCTCCTGATGAGCGGCAAGAATCAGAAAAATAATAGACCTTCCCCTAAGCCTGTAGCTACTAAAATACAGGATGGTTCCGTCAGCTATAAATGGGGCTTGCTGGCGGGTGTTTTATTAATTACTTTTTGTTGTTATTTCTATTCACTCAGCAACCAATTC
Source organism: Bacteroidia bacterium (assembly GCA_035486075.1). Classification (GTDB taxonomy): domain Bacteria; phylum Bacteroidota; class Bacteroidia; order JABEUT01; family JABEUT01; genus JABEUT01. Next base: position 4,514 of record DATHNK010000365.1, on the reverse strand, counting down.
ACCAATTGGGACGACGGATATTATGTAGTGAAAAACCAATTCATTAAAAGCCTCTCCAGTGAGAATCTTAAGATGCTTTTGTTTCATAACATTACCAATAACTACTTCCATCCGCTCACAATGCTTTCGCTGGCTATTAATTATCATTTTGAAGGATTGAATCCAACGTCTTATTATTTCACAAACATATTCATCCATCTGATAAATACAGGCTTTATATTCTGGTTGGTAGTTCTTCTTATTAATGCAATGGTAAAGGCAGGTTATAAACCTGTAAAGGGAGTTCACTGGCTGGCTGCCGTGTGCGCCCTTTGGCATGGAGTCCATCCCATGCATGTAGAATCGGTTGCATGGATCTCGGAAAGGAAGGATGTGCTTTATGCCTTGTTCTATTTATCAGGGCTTATTTCTTATTTGTTTTATCTCGAGAACAATAAGGTTACTCAATATATTTTAATGGTTCTTTTGTTTATTCTTTCCCTCTTGTCAAAGCCAATGGCGGTAGTTTTCCCGTTGAGCCTGCTCTCAATCGATATACTTTTTAAAAGGAAAAACCTTAAGGGATTAATACTTGAGAAAATGCCCTTATTGATTGTTTCAATTATTGGAGGAATAATAACTTTTAAAATGGCAGCCAGTGGAGGCTCTGTCACTTCCTTTGAGGCACTCTCTATTCCAAATAGAATTCTGTTTGCGAGTTATGGATATACCATGTATTTGCTCAAATTTTTATTCCCGTTTAAGCTCAGCACATTCTATCCTTATCCTGATTTAGATATTGGAAGTTCGCTTCCACCTGTATTTTATGTAATGCCCATTTTAGCAATACTATTGAGTGCCATTCCCTTTTATTTCAAAATGAAAAAGAAGGAAGACCTTTATAGGGTAAGTCTATTTGGCCTTAGTTTTTATTTCTTCAATATAGTTTTTGTATTGCAGTTTGTATCGGCAGGAGCGGCTATCATGGCAGATAGGTATAGCTATGTTTCTTATTTCGGATTAATATTCATGACGGTATATTTAGTGAATAATCTTTTGACAAATAAACCTAAACTTAAAAATACGGTCATTGGAGTTTTGGGTGGAGTATCCTTATTCTTTACTATTCTATGTTATGGGCGTACCAAAGTTTGGCACGATGCGGAATCGTTATGGACCGATGTGCTTTCAAAATACCCTGGGTCAGGTTCACAAATTGCATATATGAATTTAGGAGATTTTTATGCCGAAAAAGGGGATACGGCCAATGCTTTTAAAAACTATAGTATTTTAGTCGGCATGAACACCAAATTACCTACCGTATACCAAAACATTGGTAATATATACGCTATGCGGGGTGAGATGCAGAAATCACTGGATGCTTATTCTACGGCCTTGTCTATTAATGATTCCGTGGTTACAATTTATGTCAACAGGGCGGTTACCTATGCTAAACTTGGCAGGAATGATCTGGCAGTTAAGGATTGGACCTCTGCCATAAAACTTATGCCTAACGAGGCTTTATATTATTTTTCACGTGCCGGGGCTGAAATGGGAACCAATTCATTCAATGCCGCCATTGGTGATTACCTTCACGACCTTCAACTGGAACCTGCCAATAGCACTTGTATGTTCAACCTGTCCATTGCCTACCACTCTGTTAATGATAATGTAGATGCCCTGAAGTACGCACAGATGGCTCAAAGTGCAGGATATAAACTGCCGGATGGGTACCTCAATATACTTAAATAAAGTCCAATTACTTGCTATTTTGAAAGAACATGTAAATTCGCCTTTTCAATGAGCGGTAAAAACCCCAAATATAACAAGCCGGTAAAAAAGCCTGAACAGCGGAGTACTCAAAGTACCCCGAAGGTTAAGATTGCTATTAACCCGGAATACCCTGATTGGCTCAACTATGCCATATTAGGTGGGATCCTGCTTATTACGTTCTGGTGTTACCATGCTACCTTATACAACCAGTTTACCAACTGGGACGATGGGTTATACATCTATGAAAATCCTTTTATAAAGAACCTCTCTTCCTATAATATGAAGATGATCTTGTTTAAGGACATTACACATAACTACTACCACCCAATTACCATGCTGTCGCTGGCATTGAATTGGCATTATTCAGGAGCCAACCCCCAGCCATATTATATCACTGAAATCATAATGCACTTGCTGAATACCATGCTGGTCTTCTTCCTTTCGTTTGCGTTATTTAAGGCAATGACCAAAAAGGGATATGGCAAAATTAAGGGCATACCTTACCTTGCTGGCTTATGCGCCCTGTGGCACGGTATACACCCAATGCATGTGGAATCGGTTTCTTGGATCGCGGAACGTAAAGATGTACTTTATCTATTCTTCTACTTACTCGGACTTATTGCATACGTAAAGTATGTAATGAATGGTAAAATGGCTCAATTGGCTTTGGTAGTGTTGTTATTCTTCCTGTCATTATTCTCAAAACCCCTTGCTGTTGTATTTCCATTATCACTTTTCGCAATCGATGTTTTATTGAAACGCAAAATTGAATGGAAACTGATTTTTGAAAAAGCACCATTCTTGATTATCTCCGTTATTTTTGGTTACATAGCATACAAATGGGCCAATGAGGGTGGCTCTATCACATCATTCCAGGTGTTTACTATTGTTCAGCGGATAATGTTTGTCGGCTCCAACTACCTGATGTATCTCGTCAAATTATTTGTACCTACGCACCTGAGTTCTTACTATCCCTATCCTGAATTAACCGAAGCAAATAATCTTCCGTTCTATTTCTACTTGGCTCCGTTTGCGGCAATTGCAATTACGTTGGGGTTACTATATCTTGCTTATAAAAAAGGTGAGAATATTTTCCGGGTTGCTTTATTTGGTTTCGGGTTTTACTTTTTCAATGTAATGTTTATACTCCAGTTTGTATCTGCCGGCCCCGCAATTATGGCTGACCGTTACAGCTATGCAGCCTATGTAGGGTTTACATTTATGCTCGTGTATTTTATTTATGTGCTGATAGACAAAATACCTTCCATTAAAACCCCGGTAATTGTTGTAGTAGCCGGATTTTCATGTATGCTGGCATACCTCTGCCAAGCTCGGACCGAAGTTTGGCATAATACAAAAACTTTATGGGAAGATGTAATTGCAAAATACCCTGCAAGGATTGATACTACGTACAATAATTCTGCCCATACTGAATATGTGTTGCATGTGCATCCGGGTGTGGAAACTGCTTATAAAAACCTTGGGAATTATTATGTACAGGATAAAAATCCACCTGATTATGATAGCGCTTATATGAACTATGTAGTGCTTGAAAACATTAAGAGTAAGGATGCAGGAGTTTATAGTAACCTCGGTAATATTTGGGCTATCCGGAATAATATTAAAAAGTCGTTGGAAGAGTATACAAAGTCTTTGTCACTCGATAATAAGAACTTTGATACCTATCTCAACAGGGCTATAACCTATTCCCGCATGGGGTTAAATGATAGTGCCATGAAGGACTATTACCATGCCTACAAACTGGATTCAACTAATCAAAAGTTATTGGAGAACATGGGGTATACATTACTTGATGGGGTTAAGGATTATAATGGCGCTATCGTAAATTATAATAAGCTTATTGCTATAGAACCCAATAACCCCGATTACTACTACAAGAGGGGTATCGCCCGTTTTAACCTCGGACAAATAAAGGATGCTATTGATGATTTTAATAAAGAATTAAGTGCAAATCATAAAGATGGTGGATGCATGTGGGATTTGGCACTGTGCTATAAATCTTTAAAACAATATCCGCAAGCAATAGACTTCGCGCAAAAGGCTCAGCAGTTTGGTGTGAAGGTGCCCGATGGTTTTGTTGGCGACCTTCAAAAAATGGCTAAATCAAGTGGACAATAAAGCTTTCTGAATAAATGAATAATCAAAAGAAAAATATTCAGAAGAAGAGTGCCCCCGTGCAAGGGAAACCTCAACCGCAGGTTAAGCCCATGCAATCTTCCATGAGCAGCCGAGATATGAATATCGCATTGCTGGCTGGTGTTTCGGTTATTACATTCATTTGTTTTCACTATACGTTACACAATCAGTTCCTCAATTGGGATGACTGGATATATGTTACGAAGGATAAATACATCACAAGTTTTACTGCGGCCAACATCAATAGCATGTTGTTCCATGACATTACGTTGAACTATTACCACCCGCTTACTATGCTTACCTATGCGGTGAACTACCAGTTTTCGCAGCTTAACCCCTGGGGGTATTACTTTACCCAGGTTATACTGCATATTTTAAATGCTATAATTATTTTCTATTTTACCAAAACGCTAATGGAGGCAATGGTTAAAGTAGGTTATAAAGTTTTGCCAATTATTCCCTGGCTGGTGGCGATAGGCTCTTTAATTCATGGCGTACACCCTATGCATGTGGAATCGGTGGCGTGGGTTGCCGAACGCAAGGATGTAATGTATTCCATTTTCTACTTTATAGGGTTGATAATGTATGTGAGGTATACGCAAGGG
>DATHNK010000364.1:0-2908 GCA_035486075.1 Bacteroidia bacterium | reverse complement strand
ATTCACGGTTGTAAGAGTATGGGCTGTGAGATCGTAGGAATAAAATTCCCCATAGTTGTTGCCGGCAGCGCCAATTAATTTTGTTCCAGAAAGAATTACACCCGCACCTGTTCCATCGGCAACGCCCAAATTACCATTAGTAAGAACCGTATAACCAGAAAGGTTAGTGCCGATAGAAAATAGATAGGCAGTATTACCGCCAACATTTGAACCTGCATCAACACCATACAAAGTAAGGCCGTCAGTCGAAATAGCTATACGCCCGGTGAAACCGTCCTCTCCATTACCGCTTCCATTATTAAAATTATAGGAAGCAAATGCCTGTGTAGATACATTAAGGGAGTAAACACAGCCACCGGGCCCGTAATTTTCGGCTACCCCATACAATACTCCTCCTGATAAAAGTGGAGTACAAATGGGAGTTTGGCCATGATCATTAGTTGCATAAAAGTCATGCAAGTCAGTATATGTTGAGGTGCCGGTATTGAATGACCAAACCACTCCCTGGTTATGGGCACCACCGCCATTAGTTACGCCATACAAAACACCGCCTGAAATAATTACACCACTGCCGCTCGGAGTCCATCCGGTGGCGCTTGCAAAGTCATAAATATCCGTAAATCCTGTTCCATTCGTATTTATTTGATAAATGAAGCCATGACCGTTAGCCCCGCCCGAAGTACAGTTTCCATACAACACTGTGCCTGATGTAGAAATGGCAAAGCCTCCTGAAGGAGATGCCCCGCTGTTTGTAGTATTATTTACGTAACTAAGATCTTCAAAATCATAAAGATCTGTATAAACATGGGTGGTCAAATTATAGGAAAAAATAACCCCATGACTATATGCACCGTTATTGGACGTACAGCCATATACTACACCGCCGGAAATAATAGGGCCGGCATCACCAAATCCATATCCTCCCGGATAGGCTCCCGAAGTCCCTGTAAAGGTGAAAAGGCTTGTAAGCTGCGCTTGGGTGGCCGTTATTCCTAAAAATAAGAAAGCTAAAAATAAAGTGTGTAGTTTTTTCATGGGTGAGTTTTATTTAAAAAGAGCGCGATGATAAAAAAAATATTTAGATATGAGGGTGATATAGATTTTGTTTGGTTTTTTATGGAAATGGAGTTATTCGGGCGCAATACTAATAGGAGATGAAATGCATAAATTGAAAAAGTGGCAAACGACACAAATTGACAGATGAACGACATAAAAGAACATATTAACTGATATTATGCTCTTCTTTTATCTTAACAACTTCCGATTTTTATTATACATTTGTCGCATTCCCCTAGTTTATATGTCCATTTGAAAGATAACATGAACCGTTATATAGTGTCTTTATTATTAATTATGCTTTGCTTTAATGCATCGGCACAAAACAATAAAATCGATTCATTACGCAAAGCATTAGCCGGCGAAAAAGAAGATACAAACCGTGTGAATACGTTGAATCATTTGAGTGAAGCACTATGCCGTGTTTCCATGCTTGACAGTGCAATGGTTTATGCCAATAAAGCAAAAGAGACGGCTGAAAAAAGTGGTTTTGAAAGAGGCCTTTCCAGCACTTATTGTAACCTTGCAAATGCCAATTGTTATTTGGGTAATAAGCTGAAGGCTATTGAATATGCCAACAAGGCATTGGAAATTAGCAGGAAGTTTAATGATGCTAAATTTACAGCGTTTGCATTAAATTTACTTGGGCTTACTTACATGGGAGTTCGCGATTACTCGAAGGCCCTCGATGCCTTTTCTTCTTCAATATCTGTAAGCAGTAAGAGTGGAGATAAAAGAAACCTGTGTGCATGCCGGGCGGATATTGGCATCATTTATGTTAACCAGAATAATTATGCCAAAGCTTTGGAGTTTGATACATTGGCATTGGCAACAGCACGAGAAATTAATTACACCGGGGCATTTTATGCCCTCCAAAATAATATAGGTGTGATTTATGCTGGCATGAAAAATTACAATAAAGCAAAAGAATATTACGAACAGGCATTCGTATCAGGTGAAAAACTCGGAGACAAACTAAGTCCTTATACATACAATTCTAACATCGCTGATATTTATTCTGCGGAAGGGAATTACCCGAAAGCGTTAGAATGCAAGTATAAGGCATTATTAATTATTAAGGAAGTCGGAAAAAAGAATGACATCGCTAAGGCATATTCAGATATAGGGCAAGTTTATTACTCTTTGAAAAATTATACGGCAGCCAAGCCTTCTTTTGATTCGGCCCTGGATATTTCAACATCCATAGGGGAATTGGAAATTATGAAAGTAACCTACCAATATCTTTATTTACTGGACAGTGTAAAAGGAGACACTAAAACAGGATTGGAAGATTATAAAAACTATATTTTCTACCGGGATAGTGTGGCAAATCAGGAAAACGGGCAAAAGGCAGCACAATCAGAAATGGACTATAATTTTGCCCGGAAAATGGATTCGGCGCAGGCTGCCCAGGATAAGTTAAATGTGATTGCCGAGAATGAAAAAGGAAGACAGAAAGTAATAGAGTATTCACTTGGTGGTGGATTAACCTTAGCATTTGTCGCCTCGGGAATATTTTTCTTCCAGCGCCGGAGAATTTCAAAAGAAAGACAAAAATTAAAAGAATCAAATGAAGTAAAAGATAAACTGTTCTCTATTATTTCCCATGATTTACGAAGCCCGCTTAACCTGCTTAGCGGTATGCTCGGGCTATTTAAGCGTGGCAAAGTAACGGCTGAAAATTCGGAGGCCCTTTCTCAAAATCTTGAAAGTTCCATGCAAAATACCATGAGTCTTTTAGACAATCTGCTTTCATGGTCGCATAGCCAAATGAAAGGATTTAATATCAAACCTGAAAAACTAGATCTTGGCGAAGTTGCCCTTGATATTGTAAATTTATATTCAAATGCAG
>DATHNK010000363.1:0-2866 GCA_035486075.1 Bacteroidia bacterium | reverse complement strand
ATAATGTGTACACTGTTTTCTCCTTGTGGGATACATATAGAGCCGAGCATCCGCTTATGACATTGATAAAGCCATCGCTGGATCTGCAATTCATTCAAACATTCCTGAGGCAGTATGAGCAAAGCGGAAATCTTCCTATCTGGGAACTTTCAGCTAATGAAACTAATACCATGATCGGGTATCATTCGGTTCCGGTAATTGTGGATGCATACATGAAAGGTATCCGCGGATTTGATGTGGAAGAAGCCCTGAAAGCTATGAAACACAGTGCTGATGCAAGGTGGCGTGGCCTGCATTCATTCCGGAGTTTCGGGTATATTCCATCGGATAAGGAAAGCCAATCGGTTTCTAAAACACTCGAATATTCTTATGATGACTGGTGTATTGCGGAATTTGCAAAAGCAATTGGAAAAAAAGAGGATTATGAAGAATACAAGTTGCTCGCCGAAAATTATAAAAATCTTTTTGATCCCACTACGGGCTTTATGCGGGCTAAAGCCAATGGTGCATGGTACAAACCATTCGACCCGAGGCAAGTGGATGCTAATTATACCGAAGCCAATGCCTGGCAATATACTTTCAATCCACCGGATGATATCAGCGGACTGATCAAATTATATGGAAGCAAAGAAAGAATGGCGCAGAAACTGGACAGCCTTTTTAATGTATCATCACAAACCACCGGAAGGGATCAGGCAGATATAAGTGGTATGATCGGGCAATATGCCCAAGGGAATGAGCCGAGCCACCACATGGCTTTTCTGTTCAATTATCTTGGCCAACCATGGAAGACAGTAGAGTATGTGAGAAAGATAGAAGCCATGTATTCCTCAGGCGCTGATGGGTTATGCGGCAATGAGGATTGCGGACAAATGTCGGCATGGTATGTTTTGGCTTCAATTGGAGTTTACCAGGTATGCCCGGGAGATAATCAATTTATACTTACTACTCCCTTGTTCGACACCGTGAAAATAAATTTGGAAAGCGGAAAAAGTTTTTCCATTATATCTCATTTAATTAAACCCAATGCAAAATATATCAACTCCGCGAAATGGAATGGAAGCCCGCATAATCAATCCTTCATTCCTTACGAAGAAATGATGAAAGGCGGTACACTTGAGCTGATGATTGGTAATGAATATGATAATATCTGGGGAACAGGGGATAATGTTCCGGTGGATTCATTGGGGTATAACGATGTGGTTCCTGAACCTTATTTTGAAAACGGAGCCACCACTTTTTATGATTCGGTACAAGTTGCTTTAAAGGGCTATTCGAAAGATGATACCATACATTATACCATTTTCGATTCAACCCGCGGAAGCGCTCCAAAAGTTTATTCTTATCCATTTTATCTTCGTAATACCGGTTGTGTGATGACTTGGCTTACCCGCAATGGCAAAGGCAGTATGGAGAATTCTGCTTGTTATACTAAAATACCAAAAGGCAGAAAAATAAGATTGATCTCATTGCCTGATAACCCATATACTGCAGGAGGAGCGGGTGTTCTGATTGATTATCAACATGGCAATACCGACTTTAGTACTGGTAACTGGCAGGGCTACCAGGGAAAAGATTTTGAAGCCATTGTAGATTTAGGGAAAATTCAATTGGTTAAAAAGATCGGGGCTGAGTTTTTGCAGGATGTTGGCAGTTGGATAATGATGCCAAAATTTGTGGATATTTCTATTTCAACGGATAGTATAAATTACAAACCGGTAATTCATAAGGTTAATTCCTGGCCGGAAAAAGACTATACTGCTAACATTCAAACTCTTGGAAGTGAAATTGTCCCGCAGAATGCCCGTTATGTGAAAGTTTTTGCAAAAAACTATGGCAAACTACCGGCCTGGCATCAGGGTTCCGGGGGCAATTCCTGGATATTTATAGACGAAATAACTGTGGAGTAGGTAGTTGAGCAAAAAAGGCCTGTTTTTACCGTTTATCCGCCATTTTTTACCATTCACAGGCGAAATCATACCATTCAATAAATAAATCATACCATTCAATAAGTCACACTTGCATGTGATGGTTTAATTATTTTTCTTTGTTGGAAAGCAATTGAAACAATATGTTCCCCTTATTTAGAGTTAATACGTTTAATTACCTGTTTAGAATTTTAAATTATTGCCTTGCAATAGATCTATCCTCACCTTTAGTTTTTAATAGGGTTTGCTTCCATAAGGTACTTCTGAAGAGGGCTTCAACGGAAATGCCGGGAAGATTCCCTCGGTTTAGGTGAGACTACCGATTCCCCTGCCGCAACGAATAGTCATGACATAAACTTAATGTTGCGGCGGGCCCGGTTGGTTCAAAAAACATACGAATTACTCGTAGGTGCGGATTTCACCTCTTGTTATCTATGATAACGAACCTATTATAATATTACTTTAGGGTTTATTGTTTCATTATCTCCCAATTTGTCTAATTTTGCGGCCCTATGCTGTTAACTATCTTAAAATCAAAAATCCATCGGGTTCGGGTTACCGAGGCTAACCTTAACTATGCCGGAAGTATTACTATTGACGAAAACTTAATGGATGCCGCATCTCTTTTAGAGAATGAAAAGGTGCAAGTGGTAAACATTAATAATGGTGAAAGGCTTGAAACCTATGTAATTAAAGGCGCAAGAGGTTCGGGAATTATATGTCTCAACGGGCCTGCCGCACGGAAGGCTCTGGTGGATGATATTGTAATTGTTATTTCCTATGCTTTAATGACTCCCGAAGAGGCTAAAGATCACAATCCGATATTAGTGCACCCTGATAGCCAAACAAATAAACTTAACTGATTGAATCCGTTAATGAAAAACGTGTTAAAGTTCCTGCTTTTCTTAGGCATAGGAATAGGTCTCGTTTATTTGATA
>DATHNK010000362.1:0-2082 GCA_035486075.1 Bacteroidia bacterium | reverse complement strand
TTGGGTTTTACCCGGGAATAACAATTCAGGATATTGGCGGGTGAAAGTAAAAGCTTTCATCTCGTGCCTTTTACCCAAAGCATTATACAACGCCGCATTGAATTGGGCTATGCCACCCCTATAAGGATAAAAAGTTGAAAGATATGCTATACGCATTATACTAACTGTTTTATTGCGGAAAAAACTGAATCAACCGGAAGATCATTCATACAACAGCGTTCGCGGGTACAGGTGTTACCATAAAAGTCATCACAACCGGTGGTTGGTTCTACAATAATTCCCCTGTCATACATTTCAAATTCGTGCTTGTTGAATATATTATTGAATAATACCAACGGGCGTTTCAGGCCAATAGCAATATGCATCATCATGCTAACCGCGGTCACAATTAAATCGCAATTAGCAGTAATAGCAATAAACTCTTCCAGAGAATATGTGCCCGGATAGTAAGCTCCGGTTATTTTAGAAAAGGATTTATTCTTTTCATCCTCATCTGATCCACCAAGTACTATGGGATAGTATCCGGCTTTTTGAAGTTCATATATAAGATCATGCCAGTTTTCATTGGCCCAGAGGCGGGTACTCCAGCGAGGCCCGCAGCCCGTATTGAGCCCGATTATTTTCTTGCCTTCTGCTTTTCCCCGGAGTGATTTCCATTTATCCACCAACTTGGAATTTACATTCAGAACCGGTTCTTCTTTCTTAAATTCCTGTTCGCAAATATCAAATATCTCTTGTGGATAGCTCTTGGTGTTAGCTTTTGATTCATCATCAAAAAAACCTGTTACCAGTTTGCGGTCGGCGGCTGTATTGCAGCCTGTAATATGTCCGTCGGCCCAGGTGTAACCATATTTCTTTTTAGCATTTACTTGCGCTAAAAGCACGCATGCTTCTTTATCCTTATCCAGGTTAATAGCAATGTCAAATTCCTGAAGTAACAATGGGAGAATTGTTTTATACTCAAATTTGCCGATCAAATCGATACTTCCATCATGCGGAAGAATATCCGGTGAATGTGTTAACCAGGTAATATGTGCGTTTGGATATAACTGGCGATACCGCACCAATAAAGCAGTAGAGCGAATTACATCGCCTAAAGCACCAAGTTTAATAATAAGTATGCGGTGGGAAATAGAAATATATTCATCACAGGTACATTTCTTGCCTCTCAGTTTATTGGGTTTGCAAGGTATATCTGTTCTGAAATGCCTGCAATCAAATTTCACATCTTTAATTTCCATCAAATCTTAAAATTGGAACGCGGATGACACAGATTGATTATGATCTTTTAATTTCATATACCATGTAATTATCCGTGTTCATCATAATTATCCGCGTTCCATTGTGTTAATTTTTAGTTTACAGTCTTCGCGATCTGATATACTGTTTTATCGTTTTGCCCTTGTGAAATAAGTTCTCCAAGGAACCCGGCCAGGAAAAATTGTGTCCCGAGTATCATGGCAAGTAATCCGAAGTAAAATATAGGACGGTCGGTCATTTTAAATACATGCAGAAAGAATTTATCGTATGCCAATTTACAGGCAATAACAAATCCAAGCATAAACAATACGGTACCAATTATTCCAAAAAGATGCATGGGTTTTTTACTGAACTTCGTGATAAAGGCAATGGATATCAAATCAAGGAAACCATTAATAAAACGGCTCATTCCGAATTTGCTTTTGCCGAACTTACGCGCCCTATGTTCTACCACCTTCTCCCCTATTTTGGTAAAACCGGAATACTTAGCTATAACAGGAATATAACGGTGCATTTCACCATGTACTTCAACATTTTTAACTACTATATTTTTGTAAGCTTTCAATCCGCAATTAAAATCGTGCAGATAAATGCCTGACATTTTACGTGTCGCCCAATTGAAAAGCTTGGTAGGAATGGTTTTAGTTACTGGATCATATCGTTTCTTTTTCCAACCTGAAATAAGATCAAACTCATCTTTCATAATGAGATCATAGAGGGCAGGTATTTCATCGGGTGAGTCCTGTAAATCGGCATCCATGGTAATTACCACATCTCCTTCGGCACGTTGGAATGCCACATTCAGGGCGGCAGACTTACCAT
>DATHNK010000361.1:0-2118 GCA_035486075.1 Bacteroidia bacterium | reverse complement strand
CGACTATTGTAATAACTATTTATTTTTCAAAAATAACACATCGCATACCCGGGTCATTGGTTGCTATTTTATTGGCTACTGCAGCGGTAAGCATTTTTCACCTTCCGGTGGAAACAATAGGCAGCCATTTTGGTGCTATCCCTTCTTCTCTACCTGCACCGCACCTGCCAAATATAGACTGGAAAACGATTCAATACCTTATACGGCCTGCCTTTACCATTGCCATTCTTGGAGCAATTGAATCGCTGCTTTCCGCCGTAGTTGCTGATGGCATGATTGGCGGAAATCACAAATCAAATATGGAACTTGTTGCACAGGGAATAGCCAATGTGGTATCTCCTATTTTTGGGGGTATACCCGCAACAGGTGCTATTGCCCGCACCGCCACCAATGTTAAAAACGGGGGACGCACTCCCGTTGCAGGAATTATACATGCGGTAACATTATTAATTATTATGGTTTTTGTCGGCAAGTGGGTAACACTTATACCTATTTCCTGCCTGGCAGGGATACTGGTGGTGGTATCCTATAACATGAGCGAGTGGCGTTCTTTTGTTTCTATTATAAGATCTTCCAAAAATGATAGTATTGTTTTATTGTCAACATTTTTTCTTACCGTTTTAGTTGACTTAACTACCGCTATAGAAATAGGCATGGTTCTGGCTGCTTTTCTTTTCATGCGGCGGATGATACAGATCAGCAAGGTAGATGTGGTGACTGCCGAACTAACGAATGAAACGGACATTGAAGATCCCAAAGACATTCAAAAATATGATATACCTGAGGAGGTGGAAGTTTTCGAAGTAAAAGGGCCATTCTTTTTTGGCGCTGCCTATAAATTTAAAGAATCACTTCATATCATTGAAAAATCTCCGCGGGTTTTAATTATACGCATGCGCTATGTTCCGGTAATAGATTCAACGGGTTTGCATATACTGGAAGAGGTTTTTAACCGAGCTAAGAACACAGGAACTGTTTTGGTTGTTTCCGGTATACAAAATGAGGTTCTTACCGAATTTAAAAAGTCCGGATTATTGGATAAAATAGGGCGAGAAAATGTATTAACAGTTATTGAAGATGCCTTATCAAGAGCAAGAATAATTTTAGCTTCAAAAACTGACATTTAGCATTTTTTTATTTAATGAAACACAAATTGCTCATACCTCCTATAGGGAAATATGTCTGTTTTAGTCATACTGTAACAAACTGTAAATCTATTACTTAAAAACACCCAGAGACTACAAATCTATAAAAAGACAATAAAACTATATTTAAAGTGTTATTCACTATTAAAAATAAAGCTGTTAAATTTTGAAAATCCCATGGCTTTATTTATAATTTTGTCACGATTAATTTAACTAATTAACTATAGTACATTGAGGAGAATTACATTACGTTTATTACTTATTTTAGGAGTTTGCATTGCTCCTGCCTTGACCTTCGCTCAAAGCATTAATACAATTGCCAACCACGTTACTCCCGACCAGGTTGAATTATTTCAGAAAAGATTGAAGATCCGGAGGATCTTCAAAACGGTAAAGGATATTACCGGTGCTTCGAAAGAAGAAATGAAAATGTTCCATCAGTTTTATATGGATTCGCTGGCGAGTGACCGGTCTGCATTTGTTAATGCCGTACTGAATCGTCGCATTACAAATGATTTGGATATTAAAGCTTATGCCGATAAAAGAATTCCGCAATACATTTCCATGTTCCGGAGGTTTCAGGACCTTAGAAGACGTGCTCCGTCAACTGTAGATGAATATAGTTTCCCCAGCTCATATCCATTGGCCTGTGTGGCAGGTTGTAATAATATTGACTTTGAAAATGGCAATCTTTCCAGTTGGACTGCCTGTTATGCTGCCAATACATCTACTTCATCGAGTTTTTTAACAACGCCTTTTACCTGTTTTGGTCCTTTGGGAGCTGTCACTGTTGCAGCCTTTGATCCGGCAACTTCTTCCAACCAGGTTTCACTTACTTCCGGTGCAGGTTTTGATCCGATTGCCGGGGCATTGATTCCGGTTGTAGCACCCGGCGGAGGTAGTTATTCCTGCGAAGTAGGCGATGGAACGGGAAGTAACTATGGCGTTGCCATGATAGAACAATCCTGGATAG
>DATHNK010000360.1:0-3394 GCA_035486075.1 Bacteroidia bacterium | reverse complement strand
CTAAATCCGGCGTTTGTCCGGGATTATGGTCCGGATTGAGTGGTAATTTATCCTGAAACATCAAGGCAAAAAAGGCATAAAGCAACCAAAGGGAACTAACCGTGAGCATAGCCTTCATGTGCTCCTTCCAGTTCATTTCCGTAGTAGGGTTAATTCCCGAAAGTTTGAAAATAAGCCGCTCAAACGGATTCAGAAAATCTGTCCATGTTTTTTCGCCTACAAATACTTTTGCTATGTATTTTCCTAATGGAATTGCCAGCAGCAGCGTAATGCCATAAGTAACTATTATTCCAATATATTCGGTGTTCATTGTTTAGAATTTTTCAGGTTTAATCAGTACATAAACCAAGTAGCAGAAAACCCCTACACATAGTATGAATAGTGCTGTCATAATTATATTTTTTCAAAAAAGTCGATTGATTTGAACAGGAGCCACATTCCAACAAGGCATCCGATTGTTAAAATTAAGGTAAGCATGATTTTTTTAACTCTAAATAGCAAGTAGCGTGCCAAAAGAATTAAAATACAAGTAATAGATAGATAATCAGATAAATACCACTTGCGGTAAAAAATAGGAGAAGCATTTATGAATAAAATACCCTTCCGAAATGGAAGGGTATTTTTCATTTTGGAAAGGAAAATACTTTATTGGAGCTTATATTCTTCCAGCTTCCGGTAAAGCGTAGTGAGTCCAATGTTTAAAAGCCTGGCTGCTTCGGTCTTGTTTCCTTTGGTATGGTCCAACACTCTTTGTATATGTTGCTTTTCCACCTCAGCTAAATCGAATGAACTTAAATTTGAGGAAGTAATGGTCTTGATTTCAAATGGCAAGTCATCAGCGGTCAGTTCAGGGTTATCTGAAAGAATCACCATTCTTTCCATTATATTTTTCAACTCACGAATATTGCCTTTCCATGAATAGCTTTTTATTTTTTCTAAAAAATCAACGCTCATTTTTGGAGTGGGCTTATTTACTTTAGCAGCAAATTGAGAAAGAAAGTATTCCGCCAATTGTTTTATATCTTTTGAACGCTCTCGCAATGCAGGTAATGAGATTTGAAAAACTGCCAGCCTGTAAAACAAATCCTGGCGAAATTGCCCGGAGTCGGCTTCCTTTTGGAGGGCCCGGTTGGTGGCGGCAATTACACGCACATCAACCCTTGTTGTTTTACTGTCCCCTACCTTTAAAAACTCATTTGTTTCAAGTACCCTCAGTAACTTAGCTTGCAGGTCAGGACTCATTTCACCAATCTCATCTAAAAAAATAGTTCCTTCGTCCGCTTCTTCAAAAAGCCCTTTAGTGTCTTTATTCGCCCCGGTATAAGCTCCTGCCTTATGCCCGAATAATTCGCTTTCAAGAATATCTTTTCCAAGAGCAGAACAGTTTACAGCAACATAGTTTTTATCTCTCCTGTTGCCTGCATAATGTATTGCTTGTGCAAATACTTCTTTACCCGTGCCAGTTTCTCCGAGTAATAAAACTGTTGCATCGGTAGCAGCAACTTTCTTAGCAAGCATAGTAGCTTCCAGTATTTGTTTTGAATTGCCAATAATACTATCAAAACCATATTGTCTGTTTATTTTTTTTTCAAGCCTCAATAACTTTTGCTGTAACAAAGATTTGTCAACTGCACGGTACAGTAAAGGCAAAATTCTATCATTATCATCCCCTTTTGTAATGTAATCAAATGCTCCATTTTTAATGGCTTTTACACCATCGGCAATAGTTCCGTATGCTGTCAGCATTATTATTTCGGTGGCGGGAGAAACCTCTTTTATCTTTTTGGTTAAATCAACTCCATTAGCATCCGGTAACTTAACATCGCAAATTACCACACTAAATTCTTCCTGTTCCAGTTTCTTTAAACCTGCTTTGGCAGTGTCAGCCTCAACAACTTTAAAGCCCTCCAATGAAACAATTCTTGAAAGAAGTCCCCGAAGTTTTTCTTCATCGTCAATAATGAGTATATTTCCATTCATAGGTAGTTTCAATGAAATGCAAAGATATAGAAGTGGAACGGTATAGGGCTTAATAGAAAAATAGAAACATTAAAAGAAGTTCCGGTTTATTACTCCATATAATTATTAATCCTGCTTTGCAATAAGGCTTCAAGGTCGGGCTTCGGGATATATTTTGCAAGTTTCAAATCTAATTTTTCATTAATCCAGTCAGGGGCGGCAAGGTCATAATCCCATTCGATATACTCGGTAACTTTCTTGCCACTGTTTTTCGAGCTTTATTATTATCGTAATGTTATTAAACTGTATAATATATATATCCAACCGAAAATCCATTTAGTATAAAACAGCAGATAATCAACTTGAAATTGACTTTAAGAAATTAATTCATTAAAAATAGTGGTATATTTTTGTCTTTTGAATTAGTATTTCAATACATTTGTCGGGACAATCAATAAATTAATAATTTCTAAAAAACAAATTTCGTTATGGATGAGTACATTGGAGTAGTAAAAGTTTTTGCAGGCTTGTTTGCGCCTGTAAACTATCTTAATTGCGATGGTTCGCTTTTAAGCATTAACCAAAATCAGGCATTATTTGCCATTCTTGGAACAACGTATGGAGGCGACGGGGTTCAAACTTTCGGATTACCGGATTTAAGGGCATGCGCCCCTATTGGTATCACGGGCACCGGACCTGCACCACAACCTCCATTAGCTGTGAACCAAGGCCAGAAAGGTGGCTTGTCAAGTGTATCTATTACAGTTAATAACCTACCTTCTCATACACACGTGGCTACGCTGAATGTGAATTCAGGTAATTCCGCCAATTCTGTTCCTTTAGCAGGTAATTCAATTGCAACTCCGGGCACATTAAATGGCCATACTTTTAGCGGAACGCTTGGGTTTAATACCACAGCACCGAATGTTGCATTAGCCAGTGGCTCTGTCGTTAATGCGCCAACAGGTAGCAATATACCGGTTAGTACCCAATCACCTTACCTAGGGATCAGGTACATCATCTGTGTAACCGGAATATTTCCTACACGTCCTTAATTCCTTGTTTAACCGCAAAGAAGGGAAGTTAATGTTAATTTTTCCTTTTTTGTGCAGACAATTAACAAATTATAAATCATTAAAACATAAATTATTATGGATGAATATATTGGAGTAGTAAAGATTTTTGCAGGCCTTTTTGCGCCTTTAAACTACCTGAATTGCGATGGAACACTATTGCCTATTAATCAATATCAGGCATTGTTCTCTATCATTGGTACAACATACGGAGGAAACGGGACTAACAATTTTGCATTGCCGGATTTAAGGGCTCGCGCACCCATCGGCATTACTGGGACCGGACCGAACCCACAACCACCGATGACTGTAGTGCAAGGCGAGATGGGGGGGGTATCAAGCGTAACCCTTCTGGTTAACAA
>DATHNK010000359.1:0-4334 GCA_035486075.1 Bacteroidia bacterium | reverse complement strand
CTGCTACTTTTGAATAAGGAAATAAGCAGTGAGGAAAGAAGTACTTTAATAAATAACGGAATATCCGTTCTTGATTATAAAAATAAAAAAATAAAACTGCTTACAAAAGACGCAGTCCTAACTGATTTTGTTTCCTATCTGAGAAGATATGGAATAAGGCTTTATATTGATTAATTATGGCGCTTATATTAAGAGTTGACGTAGACAAGCCATATGGCAGAGCCGGATTATTCAGGAAGGTAATTAGTAAATTGGCCGAAGATTATTGGTTCCCTCAAAAGGTTCAGGCATTGGGATACCTTTCACATCTGGAAGATTTTTTACAATTCTGCAATTCACAAAAGGTAAGTGGTTACATATATCACCGTATTTGTACCGTCCCCGATGATAAGATCATAAAACTTTTGCAGGAAGGAAAGCATAAACTTGGACTACATGCGGAGAACACCAGAAGTTATGAGACTTTTTCTGAAGAGTTGTCAAAGTTCAAAAAAATGACTTCCCCATTAGCAGTGGAATCGTTTACCAAGCATGGGTCCGGAGAATTAAAACTGGGCAGGAACCACTATCCGCCATACGAACCCGGAAAATATAAAGAGTGGGCCGTTAAGGCGCATATATCCTACTTTTTTGGAAATGGTATTTGCAAAAGTGGAAATGACTTTAACAACCCGGATGGATATTTTGAAAACATGTTTTGGATAGAACGGGAATACCGCGATCCCGATTTTTTTGATTTTGGAAAGCTTATCCGGGAAGCAAAAAAGCAAGATGTCCCTGTTTTAATTCACCCGTGTAATTACAATGCCTCTCGGGTTGTTAAGGAAGACTTTGAAGAACTGGTGCGTTTTTCAAGGCGTGAAAATATTGAATGGAAACTTTTATAAAAATTAATTGAATAATGTCCCCCAAGGTTCTTCTTCTTTCCGATATCAATTCAACACATACGCAAAAATGGGCACTATCATTGGCCTCAAAAGGTTTTGAGATTGGAATATTCAGTCTGCATAAATTAAAATTAGACTGGATAAGAGGAAATAATAACATAGAGGTCCTCTATACTCCTCCTGATGAGGGTGGGCCAAAGTTATTTTCAAAAACACTTTTTCCGCTTGCTTTACCTGACCTTAAAAGCGCTATAAAAGAATTTAAGCCGGATATACTGCATGCGCATTATGCATCAAGCTACGGATTCCTGGGGGCTCTCTCCGGGTTTCATCCATTTATTCTTTCTGTATGGGGGAGTGATGTGTATGACTTTCCTAAAAAAAGTTTTTTTCATAAGTTATTGTTCAAATTCAATCTTGGGAAAGCAGATAGGATCTGTTCAACCAGCGAAACCATGAAGAAAGAAGTGATGAAATATACCTCCAAAGATATTGCCGTTACTCCATTCGGAATCGATTTGAAAATATTTAAACCATTTTATGCGCATCATGTTTTTAAACAAGATGCCATAGTAATTGGAACTATTAAGCAGTTGGAAAAAAAGTACGGCGCGGAATACCTTATTGAAGCATTTGCTTTGCTGCGTAAACGCCTGAAGGGATATTCATTGAAACTGCTTATTGTGGGCAGCGGCAGCCTTGATCCCCGGTTACGATTGAAAGTTAAAGATTTAGGCGTGGAAGGCGATACAGTATTTACAGGATATATTCCGCCGGTGGAAATTCCGTTCTATCAAAATATGATGACGATTTCCGCATTTCCTTCTTTGAACGACAGTTTCGGGGTTTCTGTGGTAGAAGCTATGGCCTGTGAGAAACCGGTTGTTGTTACTAATGTAGGAGGTTTGCCTGAGGTGGCAGGAGACGGTGAAGCCGGCATAATTATTCCCCCGGCCAATACTGAAAGGCTTGCAGATGCTATAGAAATACTGATAAAGAATGTTGATTTGAGAATAAAGTATGGTAAACAGGGAAGGCAGCGTGTGGAAAGACTTTATAACTGGGATAATAACCTGGCAACTATGATAGGCATATATGAAGAGTTGCTTGGAAAAAAAGCATGAAGTTATGCAGTTGGCTTGACTTCAAAATGATGGCTCAACTTGTCTAATTCAAGTATAGTAGTCATTCCGTCTTCACTTTCCCTGAACATTTTACTGAACTTCCGGTTGTATAATATTTCGTGGTATGTATATGAACTGCGTTGCTGAACTACGTCGGAAAAAATATCATCATATCCCCGTATCTGGGCGAAAATTTCCACATCAGCAGTCTTCATATCTTCATGCGTAAAACCATTGAAAGGACTATTTTCATCTATTGGATGAACTACCGTCCAACTCATAGGCAGACTTTCTACTCTTTCCCTTTCAAGGGCCAGGGTAAAGTATTGATAAACGGCTTCCCCGTCCTGTTGAACTTTCATTCCTACATTTACTTTCACTACCACATCGGTATGCGAGTGATTGTTTTTATAATTTACAAAGCGAAACATCAACGCAGTTTTATCTCTGTAGGGACTGATTAGTGCATGATCACTGAATATCAGGTAAGCCCTGGGCCTGGCAAATCGCCCGTAAATTAAACCGGTGGCTATAGCTAAGGATAGCAAGCCTGTAAGCGATTCCATGGCGGCGACAATATTTACACCATCCCCAATGGGGTTTACCCTGCCATATCCAACAGTAGTGAGTGTTTGAGTGCTGAAATAAAAGACTTCTTTAAATTTTACCCAGGGAGCAGCACCGATCATTCCCTGCAATTGGTCGGTTCCAACCAACAAATAAACGGAAGTAAACAACAAATTAATGATAATATAGAATGTAAGAATAACTCCAATAAATTTCCAGCGTGGAATGGTAAGCATGAATTGGAAAATACTGAACCTGTTAATAAAACCAAGTCCGGTCTTACGGATATTAAAACTACCATCTTTATTCACAAAGCGGCTGGCAGCGGTAAAGGCTTTGTTGCTGAAACCTGTATCGTTATTTGCTTTTAAAAGCGAACTTATTCTTTTGTGATTGGCCATTTTCCGGGTTAACTAAAAAATCTGACAGAACAGGAATTTAATACAAATGTATAATACTATGCAAGATGAACAAGTGCAAAATTTGATTATTTTTCATGGAGAAACTCCTTGTCATAATTCACATTCCTGCTATCCAGCCATTTTGATTGTACTGTGAGCCTTTTAATGAATTTTTTATAATTTCTGTCCTCCGGGCTGCTCCATAAAACCTCGGCCAGTGCACACATGCGGGGTAAGGCCATATATTCCACGTGGGAGAAATCAGGTATGTATTCGGTCCACACATTTCCCTGCGCGCCCATTATATAGGGCTTGTACCAGGAGTCTAATTTTTTTGGTGTTGGGTTATAGTCATATACGGCTTCCAAAGAATTATATCCTCCAATGGCCAAAGGTTCTTTCCTCCTGTTTTTAGATTGATAATGATCAAAATAGCAGGGTTTGCCGGGGCTCATCACCACATAATGGCCTTGTTCTGCCGCTGTGATGCCACCCGAAGTGCCACGCCAGCTCATCACCATAGCATCAGGGGCCAGTCCTCCTTCCAGTATTTCATCCCAACCTATTACTGTTTTTCCTTTTTCAGTAAGAAAAGTAACTATACGTTTCACAAAATAACTTTGCAGTTCTTCTTCATTAGCGAGATGTTCGCTTTTCATTCTTGCCTGGCATTTGGGGCATGCTTTCCATCGTTCTTTCGGACATTCATCTCCACCAATGTGTATATATTTTCCGGGGAAAAGCGCACAAACTTCTGTTAAAATATTTTCAAGGAATGCAAAAGTGCTGTCGTTGCCTGCGCAATAAACTTCTTTCGAAACACCCCAGACAGTAAGCGGTTCAAACGGGCCGCCGGTGCAGGAGTATTGCGGATATGCGGCAAGGGCAGCAACGGAATGTCCCGGCATTTCAATTTCGGGAACTATGGTAATGTGTTTTTGCGTGGCATACGCAACTATTTCCTTAATATCATCCTGCGAATAAAAACCGCCGTAAGGTTTACCGTCAAATACATTGCCTGAATCTTTAGGATAGCCTATAACTGTCTCTTTCCTCATGGAAGAAATTTGTGTGAGTAAAGGATAGCGTTTTATTTCAATCCGCCAACCCTGGTCGTCGGTAAGGTGCCAGTGAAAAATATTGAATTTATACATCGCCATCAGGTCGAGATACTTTTCAATTTCTTTCTTGCTGAAGAAATGCCGGCTGCAATCCAGATGCATTCCCCTCCATTTGTATTGCGGCGCATCTGCTATAGCCACCGATGGAATTTTTAATTTCGGCTGACGCTCCGGCGGTAATAACTGTATTAAGGTTTGAACCGCATAAAATGCTCCGGCGTGCGTACAGGCATT
>DATHNK010000358.1:0-6210 GCA_035486075.1 Bacteroidia bacterium | reverse complement strand
TCTGTTTCGAAACCGCAAACACCCAACGCCCCGGTATGTTCTAAAAACCTCCGGATATTTTTCACATCGGTATTCAAAGTCTTGCAACTTCCAAAGTGAATGATCTTGTCGTGGCAACTGTCCTGAAGTATATCTGCCAATTCATCCAGGGTTACAAATTCCTTGCCCACCTGAATGCTTTCCGGTTGCCCGTGAAATGCAAAATAACAGATAGAATAATCTTTATATTTTTTTTGTTGCCACAGGGAGAGGTAGTACTCCAGATTTTCCCGGGTACCACATTGCTTGTATATATAATTGATCTTACAATTCTGTTGTAAAAAATTTAACGCCGCTCTTACGCTGGAATTATCCCGCAAATCTTTTTGCCAGTCTCCTTCCAAACAAAAAACATACTTTCTATAATATTGTGCCAGGCTCATATTTAACGATAGTTGAGGGGCAAAAATAGAAAACAAATGGGCTCTGCTATTAAGTATGAACAACAAACCCAGAATATTTAACTTTTAATTACCGATCAGGCCACGAGTTTATTTTACATTGTTTTACACTTTTACGGGTTTTAAAATGTGTAAAGCAAAATAACTTAGTTATGATTATCAAACTGTTATGTACTATATTCATTTTACATAGTGTAAAATGAGTGTAAAGTGTAAAATGGACATTATATGATGCTTTTCAGGTTAATTTAATCACAACAATTTAAATATCAAATACTTACATTATTAAATTTACATATATAACTGGTTATCAATAATATTAACTAATCATTAATAAGTAAGACTTTAAGCTTTGGGCTACACTTAGCTTTATACGATGGACTACCTATCATTTTTGTTCAAATAGCCCACTTTCCAATAGGAATATCATACTTTTGTCCAATAAATCCATAAAATATGCCAAACAGCCCCTTAAAATCACAATTTCTGCTAAATCCGGACATTACCTATTTAAACTTTGGTTCATTCGGAGCGTGCCCGCGTCCGGTGTTTGAAGAATATCAGAGATATCAATTGGAATTGGAAACCGAACCTGTTCAGTTTATCGCGGTAAATGGTTTGGAATACCTGAAAAAATCGAGGGAGGCGTTAGCTACTTATGTTAATTGCAATGCTTATGATTTGGTTTACACCACCAACCCATCGTATGCAGTAAATATCGTTGCAAAAAATTTCAAATTGAATGCGGGTGATGAGATCCTCAGCACTGATTTGGAGTATGGAGCATTGGACCGTACATGGAATTATTATTGCCGCAAAGCCGGAGCAAAATATGTAAGGCAGCACATTGAACTCCCATTGGTTTCCAAAGAAAAATTCATTGAGGACTTTTTTAAAGGGCTCACAAAAAACACCAAAGCCATTTTCATTAGCCATATCACCAGTGCCACTGCATTAATTTTCCCGGTAAAGGAAATAGTAGACATGGCAAAAGCTAAAGGTTTATTTACCATTGTGGATGGAGCACACGTACCCGGACATATTGCTTTAGATATTACAGCACTCAACCCCGATGTATATACAGGAGCCTGCCATAAGTGGATGTGTACGCCTAAAGGCTGTTCCTTTTTATATGTAAAAAAAGAACATCAGCATTGGTTTGACCCTTTGGTAATAAGTTGGGGATATGAAGCGGCTAAACCTTCAAACTCCCAGTTTTTAGATTACCACCAGACCCAGGGCACACGCGACTTCTCAGCATTTTTAACAGTACCTAAAGCCATAGAATTTTTAAAAGAGAATGACTGGACCAAAGTAGCCGCCCATAGCCGGGAGATTGCCCACCGGAACTATTTGCGCTTTTGCGATCTATTCGGAACAAAACTCCTCGCTCCTATTACCGATGAGTTTTTAGGACAGATGTGCAGCATACAAATTCCGACCAATGAACCCGAACAGATACAACGTCTTCTTTTTGAAAAATACAAAATAGAGATACCCGTAATGCGCCAGGATACTACTATTTACATGCGTTACTCTATAAACGCTTTTAACTTCCAGGACGACCTGGATAAACTATTTAATGCGGTCAAAGAAATTAAAGAAGGAACGGAGTTGATGAAGTAGATAGTTAGTGGACTTTTAAAAAATAAGTCCAAGTTAGGTTTGATTTTTTTACTTTATTTGTGGTATATTTTAACGCCTATGGAAGTACTCTATATTTTGATAGGGGCATTAGTTGCCCTGTTTATTATTTTAAGCCTTTTAAACAATTACAAAAAGTATAAAAAGGAGATGGAAGCCAAACTGGATACCATCAAGCTATTCATTGGTTCTATTAAAGATAACCTGGAGCACAGCCATAAAATAGCTATGGATCTGATTCAGTTGAATAAACTGGAAATGGAAAAACTAAAGCAACTTTTTGAAAACCAAAGCTCGGCTGTCGAACAGCGTATGGAGGAATTCCGGCAGACCATAACTGAGCAAATGGGCCAACTGAATGAATTCAGGCAAAAACAGCAAAAAGACTTTACTGCTTTCCAGCAGATGATAAACCCGCAATTTTTACAATCTAATAAAAGCGCATCCGATTTAGCGGTGATACTTAAGTTCCAGGTGCAGCAAACTGTAAATGAACTTGCTTCTCAATTAAACATAGCTAAAACCGAACTTGAAAAAGTACAGGCTTTCCAATTACTCAGGATGAAAGACACTAAAGAACAACAAGTAAGTGAACAGCAAAACAGGGTAAATGAACTGCAAAACAAACTGGCGCAGTTTCAAAAACAACTGGATAGTTTAAATAATATAACTGACTTTTCCGACAGCCTTGAAGATACCAGGGAATATGAACTGGGGGAGGTGTGAGAGCATACTCGTTTCCCTTTTTCTCCTATATTTGTATACACCAAAACATCACGACATGAAAAAACTACTACTTATCCCTTTTTCCTTGCTCCTTTCTCCTTTTTTGTGCGAGGCACAAATAATAACCACCATAGCAGGTACTGGTACCGGTGGATATAACGGAGATAATATACAGGCTACGGCTGCCGAGGTGAATACTCCATCGGATATGTCAACCGACAAAGCGGGTAATGTGTATATCTGCGACTTTTTAAATAACCGCATCCGCAGGGTGGATGCAATTACCGGAATTATTACCACATACGCCGGAACCGGCACTGCGGGATATAATGGCGATAATATAGCGGCTACTGCGGCTGAAATATTTGAACCAACCGGAATAGCTGTTGATACATCGGGCAATGTTTTTATAGCGGATTATCAGAATCATCGTGCACGGAGGGTTGATCATCTCACTCAAATAATGACAACTGTGGCCGGAACGGGTACAGGAGCCTATAACGGAGATAATATTGCTGCCACCTCAGCCGAACTTCAGGATCCGGAAGGCGTTAGTACCGATGATTCGGGCAACGTATATATTGCAGATACTTACAATTACCGCATCCGGAAAATAATTACCAAAACCGGAATAATTACTACTGTTGCCGGAAATGGCGTTCTTGGGTACTCAGGAGATGGAGGTTCTGCTGTGCTGGCTGAAATAAACCATGTGGAAAAAGTAAAAGCAGGCCCTAACGGCGATGTATATATTCCGGAGGAAGTCAATTACCGTATCCGCTATGTAGATTACAACACCGGAATAATAACCACCATTGGAGGCAACGGTATGTATGGATTTTCGGGTAACGGAGGACAAGCCACCGCAGCCGAAATTGCCGGGCCGGAAGGCATTACTCTTGATGCTCTGGGGAATGTATATTTTGCAGATATATCCAATAACTGGGTGCAAAAAATAGACATATCATCTGGTGTAATTACACGTGTTGCCGGGTTGCATGTGGGCGGTTATTCGGGAGATGGCGGACCCGCTCTTATGGCAGAATTAAGGGCTCCTGTTGGTTTGCATATTGATAATATGGGCAATATGTATATTGCTGATAATGGAAATCAGCGTTACCGGAAAGTAAGTTCTATTACAACGGGCATTCCATCAGTTTCCAATTTAGATGAAGTAGCAGTTTATCCGGTTCCTAATAGTGGAAGTATGACTGTGCAACTTCCGGGAAGCGGATATAAATTATTGAAAGTGTATGATGCAATTGGAAGGGAAGTCTATGCTCAGCTTTTGGATGCAAGCAAACCGGACATAACATTGAATATAAATTTGGGTAATGTATCCAATGGGATTTACATTATGCAAATAATTACCAATACCGGAACCCTTGGCAAACGGATTGTAATTGCAAAATAAATAAGGGCTAACCGGTTTCCGTTCCCGTTAACTATGGGAAAGTAATTGGCATACTGAACTTATGCTTTGGTACTATTTCGGTTAATGTATTCCGCTATCTTTGTTTACTTAATTAAACCGTTATGACATTAGAAGAAACAAAAGAAATTATGCAACTCGGCGAATGGGTAAGTATTGCACCCGAAATACGCCCAAGCAGTATTAAAAATGCAGATGGCAGCCTGAAACCTTTTTACCTGACCAGGGCTTTTAAATATTCGGAAGGTGATACGTTCGAACTTACGGTAATTAACTCAGCCGATGCCTATGCCAAAGTACCAATGGTAAAAATCGGTATTAAGGGTAGCATGATCTGGCAGGGCACCCACCCAATTGCAGAGGATGCTCAGAAGGTGGACTTTATAGCCGATGAAGCTTATGAAGTAACCCCTTTGCTGCAAGGTTTTGCCGATGCCATGAATCATGTGGCTTCTACTGGCTATAACAAATGGGAAGTAAATAGCACACAAAGTATATTTAAGAAAGCATTTGCACCCTTTGGGCTTGCCGAAGGTCAAATTTTTGTAGAGTATGATTTGGTTTATATATTTAATGACATGATGTTTTGGGGCGCGAGAAATATTGATGGCCGTGGTTTTGACAAGGAAGAAAACAGGCCAACTAATTTGCAAATTCCTTTAATACGGAAATAATATGGCAGACCCAAAACTCTCAAGAGAAGAGAAGGAATTCTTCTATGGAAAACTTGTAACAGGTCATGCAAATGCTGAACTGAAAGGAGATACTATACCTTACACCTCGCTAAACGGGCATATGTACAGCATGCTTACCAAAGGCAATGAGGTAGCTATAAAACTTCCGGAAGAAGACAGAAAGAAATTTCTGGCCAAGTATAAAACCAAATTGGTGGAGCAATATGGCATAGTTCAAAAAGAATTTGTAGTGGTTCCGGACAGCCTGCTGAAAAAAACGGAAGAACTGAAACCCTATTTCGATATCAGTTACAACTATGTTGGAAGTTTGAAACCTAAACCGACTGCTAAGAGCAAGAAAAAATTGTAATCTGGCTATCTGAAAAATTCAGGTATATTTACTTAATCAATATTTATGGAAATATGAAAAAACTACTCTTAGTAGCTATACTTGTATTGGGCTCTATCTACAGTGGCACGGCTCAAACAGTTTTTTTGCAAAATTTTGAAACCTCTGCTACGTCTATACCTTCGGGATGGCATCAACAAACATCATCGAGCGATCCTACTAATTTAGGATGGCAATTCGACACAGCGTATCTGCCCATCAATGGTGGGCTCGGTAGCTACTACTTCACCACAGATGGTTCTTACTTTGCTTTCGTAAATGATCTGGATAATAACGGTTCACGTAGTTGTAATTATGATACTTTGTACACCTCTTTCTTTTCTACCCTAGGGTATTCCCACCTCTTTATTTCATTGGATGCAGAGTATTGGGATTTTTATGAATCAGCCTCTCTTCTTGCATCGAATGACGGAGGCCATACCTGGACATTGATAAGTAAACTCCCCGGCAATATAAATTCCTGGGGGCATTACACCTATAATTTTGACGCTTTTGCCAATCAGGCAAATATTATGATAGCTATTACCTATGCCGATAATTGTATTCAAGGTGCGGGTCTGGCTATTGATAATATTTTAGTTTCTGTTCCAACTTATGATTTGGATATGGGTGTAACAAACCAAATCACCAATATTTTTGTCCAGAATAATGCTCCAAATATCATTCAGGGAACTATATATAATTATGGTGGGGATAGCATAGCGCAGATGCATTTGAATTACTCCATTGACGGAGGCCCTGCTGTTACCGATGCCATGACTTCCCTTTCAATAGAACCTTTGACGAGTTATAATTTCTCCCATTCAACTCCGTGGATTCCATCGGTAGCCGGATACCATACAATAAAAATATGGGCCGACAATTTGAACGGTGGTAATGACCAGA
>DATHNK010000357.1:0-10220 GCA_035486075.1 Bacteroidia bacterium | reverse complement strand
ACACATCGAATTATGATTGGAACGCAATGCCTACAGGAAGAGTTACTTCATCAAACCCGGAAGTGGCAAAATTAATGTTTGATTGCGGTGTAAGCGTTGATATGGATTATAGCCCATCAGGAAGCGGCGCTATAGTTGTGGGACGTGGCCCGTCTGCTCAATATTCTTATGTGAATTACTTCGGATACGAATCATCTACTATTAAAGGCTTGCTTTATTCCAGTTATACTGCCAGTGCATGGGAAGGCCTATTAAAGACTGAATTAGATGCTGACAGGCCCGTTCAATATGAAGGAACGGATCCTACATATGGCGGACATTCATGGGTATGTGATGGATATAATACAGCCGGAGATTTCCATATGAACTGGGGATGGAGCGGCCAGGAGGATGGTTATTTTGCAGTGAGCACATTGAATCCAAGCCCTTATGATTTTTCGGAGAATGTAGGTGCTATAATGGGTATTGAACCTCCTCCGGGATTGGGTGTTCAGAATATTTCTTCTAATTTGGATATCAATGTATATCCTAACCCGAGCCATGGGATGTTCACATTTGAAATTCCAAATAACCTGCAAAACGGACAACTTAAAGTATATAATACTATCGGACAAGAAGTTTACAGTTCGTTAGTGTCTCAGGGTAATTTCCTTATTAATCTCGGAAACCAATCAGCAGGTATGTATTTATACCGGCTGCTGAATCAAAAAGGTGAACCTGTATCTACCGGAAAATTAATGCTTCAATAAAAACTGTAATAACAAATCATGAAAAAAATTAAAGTCCTGGCCATTGCAATTATTATCGGTGCCGGTATGGCAAGCGCTAATCCGGTAACTGTAACCACAGCTAAAAAAGTGGCAGAAAATTTCTATGTTTCAAGATATTCAGGCATTGCTGCCAACTCCACACTGGCTTATACCGAAAGGGATATAAATGCACAGCCGGTATTTTATGTTTTTAATTTAAACACAAATAAAGGTTTTGTAATTGTAACTGCAGAGGACGCGGCTTCACCTATCATAGGTTATTCCGACGAAGGTTCTTTTACTATACCTTCAACCAATAACAACGTTTATTTTTGGTTGCAGTACCGTAAAAATGAGATTCTCGCTATCAGAAGCCAGAATATTAGCGCTACTTCAGATATCAGTAATGAATGGATTTCCTACACTTCTGATGCAAGACATGCAGTTACACGTAACGTTACAACTACCAGGGATAGTGTTCTGCCATTGTGTAAAACCACATGGGACCAGGGTTATCCATATAATGCAATGTGCCCTGGAACCGGTACCAACCAGGCAATTACCGGCTGTGTTGCTACAGCCATGGCGCAAATAATGAGATACTGGTCGTATCCAGGCACGGGAACCAGCTCGAGTTGCTATTATGATCAAACGAATCAGGGCTATACAGATAATTATGGAGAATTGTGCGCCTATTATGATACAACACATTATAAATGGTCTGAAATGCCTTATATAGTGGGTTCTTCAAACTATACCCAGGTTGCGAAACTTATGTACGATTGCGGAGTAAGTGTTGCTATGGACTATACACCTACCGGAAGTGGTGCAGAGGTAATGGGGGGATTTGGCCCTTCTGCCTATAATTCATATACCCAGTATTTCGGATATGATGCCAACACCATCAATACACAAATGTATAGCAGTTCACAGCAGGCTTCCTGGATTTCATTACTGGAAAGCGAATTAAAGAGCAAAAGGATCATGCAGTTTGAGGGAACAGACCCAACAGATGGTGGACATTCCTGGGTGTGTGATGGATTCAGTGCCATAAATATGATGCACATGAACTGGGGATGGAGCGGAACAGATGATGGATATTATACCGTTACTTCATTAAATCCAAGCCCTTTTGATTTCAGCGAATATATTGGTGTTATTTATGGAATTCAACCTCCTCCGGGAGCTTTAGGTGTTCAAACCATTACAGACAATAATAATATTAAAGTATATCCTAATCCAAGCCACGGAGTATTTAATTTTGACCTTACGAACACCAATGGCAATTATGAAGTGAGTGTTTATAATACTCTTGGCCAGGAAGTGAATACTGCTGTGATAAATACCACTAACAATGAAATTAACCTGGGCATTCAACCTAAGGGGATTTATATTTACAAAATGGTTACCGAAAAAGGACAAACTGTTTCTACCGGAAGACTTATAGTAGAGTAGCAGATCAACTAGTATTTCAAGAAAGTGAGGGCAAGTCCCTCACTTTTTGTTTATGGCGATTGCAATTATTTCGATGGCAATGTTTTCGGGTGCAAGCTCGCTGCATGTAACCAAATGAATAGTTTCAGGAAGACGTTTTGCGACGCCATGCATGTAGCTTTTATCATAGTAGACAAGACTCATTTCGCAAGCGGTTTTCAAATCACCTGCATTTATGGCTTCAATAGTGGCTTTGGCATTCTGAAAGCCCAGGCGTTTCCTTATTTTTTCTATAGAAGCAATTAATTCTTCTTTTGTGAATTTGCCATATTCCTGTATAAGATAATCCACTCTTTTTTCAAGAGGCAGATCCACATAATAAACCGGAGCCCTCCGCATTTGCACCCATAGGGGATTGGGTATTATCCGCTTGCCAATATTCTGGCTTTCGTCCTCCACCCAAATTGGCTTATCATTGGGTAAATGCATAAGTTTTACGGCGCATTCGTTCTCGAACATTTCTTGTGTTGGGGCGGGATTCTCACCCAGTGTACCGAAAGCGGAGCCTTTATGGCAGGCTATTTTTTCAAGGTCCAGAATATTTTCATTCAGTTTCTCTAGTTCATGAAGAATGAGTGTTTTACCTGAGCCTGTGCGGCCGCCCAGTATATGCAGATCATAAGGTTTTGCAAAGGTCTCCAGCACCAATGTGCGGAAGGCTTTGTAGCCTTTCTCAAGGGTATAGACCTTAAATCCATACCATTCAAAAAGCCATGCCATACCTGCACTGCGCATACCACCGCGCCAGCAATGCACAAGCAATGTATTGCCAATAGCTACTTCTTTCGCCTTCTGAATATATTCTACAAAGCGAGGCCCGGCAACTTCCATTCCTTTGAGCATAGCGGCTTCTTTACCTTGCTGCTTATAAAGCGTGCCAATTTCCACCCTGTCTTCATTCGTGAAAAGCGGAATATTTATAGCGCCGGGAATATGTCCGTGTTCAAATTCAGCCGGGGTGCGGACATCGATAACAGGATAGGATTTTGATAATGAAAAGAATTCGGATGCTGAAACGGATTGCATGTTATGAACTTTTCACTGCCAGAGTTTTCTTCAAAATAAAATAAAAGGGTATTCCCAGAATAATTATAGCTAATCCCGGAAGGGTGTCCTTGCTATCATTAAAAAGTAGATCAACGGATATTCCTGTAGCTAAAATGATGTATAGAATGGGTAAGACCGGATAGGCAAAAACCTTGTAAGGCCTTTCAGCATGCGGTTGTTTTTTGCGGAGGATAAAAATTCCGTAAATGGTAAAGATGTAAAATAGGAGGGAGGCAATAATAATGTAATCGAGCAACTGGCTGTATGAGCCCGTTAGGCATAATATACAAGCCCACACACACTGAAATAGCAGTGACTTGGCGGGCACGCCTTTACTATTCAATTTTAATGCCTGTTTAAAAAAGAGATTATCTTTTGCCATTGCGTAATATAACCTTGCACCTGAAAGGATGATGCCATTATTACATCCAAAAGTGGAGACCATAATAAGTGCAGCCATAATGTATGCTGCGGCATTGCCCAGCATTACCGATACGGCAGCGGTACCAACACGATCATCTTTTGCAAAAGCAATTCCCTGGTGAATGACATCGGCTCCTTCCTTGCTTCCATGCAGTGGAAGAATAGCTAAGTAAGTGAGATTAGCTAGTATATATAGCACCCCTACAATTAATGTGCCGAATAAAAGTGAAAGCGGGATATTGCGCCCCGGATTTTTTACTTCCGATGAAATGAAGGTAATATTATTCCAGGCATCGCTTGAGAAAAGAGAGCCTACCATAGCAACACCAAGGGCTGTTACAATGGAAAATCCAAACAGCGGGGTTTGAGTCACCACACCCGTTTTTGATACTTCCGTAGAAGAAGCATTCCACATGGTATGGAAATTATCACTTATGAAATGTCCGTTCATGGAAATAATTATTCCCGCTATTATCAATACTCCCAATGCAAGTAATTTGGTAGAAGTAAAAACCCCCTGGATAAGCTTGCCCAGTGCTATTCCTCTTGTATTTATAAGTGTGATAATAATTATAATTGCAATGGCTAAAAGCTGGGCTGCGGAAATTTGCAGAAATCCTGCGTTAATAATGATGTTTGATGTACTTAATGCAGGAAAAAAGACAGAAGTGAATTTTGCAAAAGCCACGCCCAACGCTGCAATGGTTCCGGTTTGAATAACCATGAAACTTGTCCAGCCATACAAGAAACCCATCAAGGGATTGTATGCTTCTTTCAAGTAAACGTATTGTCCGCCTGCTTTGGGCATCATGCCTGCCAGTTCGCCATAACAGAGCGCGGCAATAAGTGTAATTACAGCACTTATAACCCATGCCAGTATCAAGTATCCCGAAGAACCTAATTGGCGTGACATAAGTGCGCTTACAATGAAAACGCCTGACCCTATCATAGAGCCGGATACGATCATGGTTGAGTCAAAGAGCGACAGCGATTGCTTGAATTCGGATTTTTCGGTAGTAATGCTCAATGCTTATAGGTTTATATCCATTCCACGGTAGAAGAAAAGAAGGATGATTATAAAAATTCCTGAGATCAAAAAAGTAATGTCTCCGGGCGTGAAGCTATTCATAAAAACCAACAGAATATTTTTAGCAAAAAAGGAGGCGATGAACAAATGTACTCCCCACTTTTTCATGTACCATATGCCGACAAATGAAATGAATTGCAGGCAAACAACAAAACTGTAAAGGGCAGGATAGAATTCTCCTATTTTTTTTACGTTGGGCGAGAATGCATAAATAAAACTCATTACCACCATTATCCATCCTACAATGCTTATAATACTAACGAGCCTGGGGCGTTTTGTTTTTATTCCAACCATACTCTTAATACGTTGAGCGAATTGCTTCTACGGGATCGAGTTGGGAAGCCGTGTATGCCGGAATGAATCCGGATATGAGCCCTATAAAAGCAGATAAGGAAAGCCCCAGCATAACGTTGGAAAATGTAAGAATGAATTCCATGCCGAACGAATCGCCAATTACAAGGGTAAGAATATAAATTAAAAGGAGTCCAATCATTCCTCCAATAAGACAAAGCACTACAGCTTCCACAATAAATTGCGCCAGGATAAAATAATTTTTTGCTCCCAATGATTTTTGTATTCCAATGAGGGATGTTCTTTCTTTTACAGAAACAAACATAATATTAGCAATGCCGATGCCTCCCACCAAAATAGAAAACCCTCCGACCACCCAGCCGATAACGGCGATAATGTCAAAAAGGGAGTTGAAGTTTTTACTCACCATGCTTGATTCATTCAGCGCGAAATTGTCTTCCTGTGATGGTTTAAGTTGGCGGATAGGGCGCAATACGCCTTCCACTTCACTCATAAGTTGTGCATTACTCACGCCCTCTTTAGCTTTTACAAGAATAACCCTTGGGGTCCAGATATTACGGGTATCGAAAATAGTTTTCATGTAATTATAGGGCATCAATACAGACACATCCATATTGATATCTGAAATTTTACTCTCACCCTGCTTCTTCATAACGGCCACTACTAATACCTTTCTGCCTTTCACTTTAATATACTTGCCCAGTGCTTCGTCGTTATTAAACAAACCGGTTGCCACGTCTGCGCCAATAACCGCTACATTGGTTCCACCTGAAAATTCGGTAGGTGAAAAATAACGGCCTTCGCCAATTTTTACCCAGTTTACAACCTGGTTATAATCTTCCGTTATACCATTTACACTTACCATATCAACAGAACTATTCTGGTATTCAACAGTGGCATTTTTTCCAAAAGTGTAGGCAACCGCATCGGCATCTTTGCATTTTTTCTGAATTTCACCCATTTCGTTTACGGTTGGTTGCGGTCGAATCCAGTACTTCCACCAAGGATAATCTTTACTAAAGGTCCAGGGCCATTTTTCCACATAAACTACATTACTGCCCAGGTTATTTACATCCTTCTGAAGGCTTATCTGCAGAGAGTCTATAAATGTAAAAACTGTTATTATGGAGAAGATTCCAATGGTTATTCCTAAAAGAGATAAGGTACTTCTCAGTTTGTTTTGAACTAATGCATGGAAAGCAAAAGAAAATGTTTCACGGAATAATTGCCAGGAGAACATGTGTAAGCTACTTTCAGACAAAGGTAAGATAAAAACCCTAAGTATTCCTTTGTTCGGGATAGAGTGCGTAATACCCTCTGTTAAAATGTGTTTTATATAAATAATACGTATCTCTAAAAAACCTTTAACTTTGGAAACTTCCTATAGATAAATGCCAACACCAAAAAAACAAGCTGTAAAGAAAACATTTGTTCCCAAAATCCAGTTGCCAAAGGGTCCATTTCACTTTAGCGGCAGGAAGTTTAATATTATCCTCATCTTATCGGTAATAGGACTTTGTTTTGTCTTATATGGTAATTCTATCCCCAATGAGTTTTCGCTGGATGATGAGTTTGTGCTTCATGGCGATTCTACAGTTGCCAAAGGAATAAGCGGAATACCTGAACTTTTTAAAAAGCGCTATGCCTGGGATCAGAAGGGAGGATATGGATACCGTCCTTTGGTAAAAGTGTCTTTTGCATTGGAATATGCAGTATTTAAAGATTCAGCGCACTGGGGCCACTTTATCAATATTCTGATCTATGCATTTATATGCATCTTTTTATTTTACTTCCTGCGCAAATTACTCTATGAGCAGTTGAGTGACTATTTTCTCTTAGCGGCCCTTGCCTTATTCGTTACACACCCCATACACAGCGAGGTGGTGGTGAGTTTGAAAAACCGCGATGAATTGCTTGTCTTTATTTTCGGTCTTTTTTGTTCTTACGCATCATTGAAATGGTTTGAAGAAGAAAAAATGAGACCCCGCGTTTTATGGGGGCTGGCGGCTTGTATTTCGCTCGGATTAGGCGCCCTGTGTAAACCCGATGCGCTTATATTTATTCCTATAACGGCCATGATCCTTTTCTTTTTCACCAAAAATGGAATAAGGGGCGCTATAAGTTCAATAATATTACTTGCCGCATCAATAGTTTTGAGCAGTGCTTTTGTACACAAACATATATTGCCTCATTCCGATTATCACAGGACTTTCGTTTATATAGAAAACCCTTTGGTGGGAGTTCACTGGTACCATAAAATACCACTGGCTTTTTCAACCATATCATTTTATGTTGGCAAAATGGTTTTCCCTAAAGACCTGATATGCTATTATGGATACAATGCCTTTGATGCTTTTCCAAAATGGACCGATTTCGCTGTAATAGCAGGCATCCTGTTAACAGGTTTGCTTATTTACCTGGTTGTAAAAAATATAAAAAAGAAGAATGCTTTACTTTTCTTCCTCCTCTTTTTAGGTGGCACTATTGCACCTTATACAGACCTGTATCAGGTAGGAGCCGGAATTGTAGCGGAAAGATTCATGTTCATTCCAACGGTGGCATTTACCATGCTTATAATATATCTGTTGTTTTACCTTTTGAAAATACCGGTCGATAAAAAGCCTTTTGGTAAATCGCTGAACTATATATATGCGTTTACTATCGGGGTAAGTATTATATATGCCGCTCGTGTAATAGTCAGAAATCCCAACTGGAAGAGCCATCAGTCAGTTTACCTGCACGATTCACAGGAAGCCCCCGGTTCAGCCAAGTTACATTCGTTATTAGCAGCTACGTATATTGAACAGGCGCAGAAAATGAAAGCGGCCGAACCGCAGCGGAAAGCTTCGGTAGATTCGCTTTTCATGTTAGGTGAAAAGCAATACCAGGCATCGCTGGATGTATATCCGCGGTATGGTACATCGTGGAACAACCTCGGCATGATTCAATACACGCTCTATGGTAATTTGAAAAATGCGATAGCCGATTTTAATAAAGCGCTGGCAATCGATTCGGAATATACAGAAGCCCTGTTTAATATGGGCGCCTGTACGGCAGCACTTGCTGAAAAGGTAGGTGATACTATAAAAACATACAGCAACGATTTGAACGCGATTTACCAGGGAAAATATTACGGGCCGGATACGAAGGAGTCTTTGAATCAGAAAATACAAGGCTGCATTGGCAGAAGAGACCACCTGAGAGATTTGGCGGAAGCAAATTATTTGCATACCGTAAGGTTAAAGCCTACCTATTATACCGCATATATTTATCTCCAACGTTTGTATTTTACGGAAGAGAGGTACGATAAGGCAATAGATTTCTTTAATAATGCCATAGCTGAAGGACATGAATCGGATGTAATTTATGTATCTGTAGGTAATGCATATCTAATGAAGAAAGATACTGCAAATGCGGTGGTTGATTATGAAAAATCAATTCGTTTTTATGATAAGAACTATTATATCTGCGATTTTCTAAAAAAATATTATTACCGGAAAGGCGATATGGAAAAGGCACGCTATTACAAAGGGAAGTACGATACCGCAATAATGTACAAAAATAGCCACTCTCCAATGCATTGACGGAGGTTAAATGATTGATCTAACAGATGCCGGTGTGGGTGTATTTTTATTTTAGCTCATTTAATCATACATTTGTTCTTTCTTACCGAAACATACCTATACCATGAAAAAAATACTATTGAATTTCTGCGTTTTTTTTGCAGTCGTTGGCCTTGCATTCGCGTTTCATCAATTCAGGAATAAAACAGCCGTAAGATCCCAATCAAATAATGAAGGGTCGGAAGACATTGAAGGCTATTTAAAATGGGAACAGCAACGCCTGGCAGACCCTGCTACCGGAAGGATTCCTGATAATATACGAAGCATTGAACTCGGTTATGCCGCCGGATTACCAAATGACCTGCAGGATACCAGGCGCAGAGATGTTAACTCATCGGTGACCTGGCAAATGCGCGGCCCCTGGAACGTGGGTGGAAGGACAAGGGGATTTGCCGCTGATGTGAAAAGTGAAGCTACCTTGCTTGCGGGAACCACTTCCGGTGGAATGTGGAGAAGCACAGACAGTGGTAAAACCTGGGCGTTAACTACACAGCTCGCCATTCAGCAAAGTATATCGTGCCTTGCACAGGACACACGCATTACAAATAACCATAGCAATGTATGGTATTATGGTTCGGGTGAGTGTTATGGTGCTTCAGCAAGTGCAACCGGAGCTTATTTCTGCGGTAATGGAGTTTACCGCTCCCTGGATAATGGCGTTACATGGACATCCCTGGCAAGTACAGCCGCTAATAATTTTGAATATGTGAACAATTGGGAAGGAATTTGGAGTATTGCAACTGATCCTACAGCACCTGATTCATTAAGTATAGTATATGCTTCCCTGCTTAACGGTGGCATTTTCAGATCTGTTGATACAGGCAGAACATGGACAGCTATTTTTGGGAGTTCTACTTCTGGCTCGGGTTATTATACCAATATAATTGTAACCTCAACAGGAGTAGTTTATGCAACTATAAGCAGTGACGGATCTCAACGCGGTATCTGGAGGTCAGTCGACGGAATTCATTTTACAAATATCACGCCTCCGAATTTCCCGCTTACATATAACCGCATAGTTATGAATTATGCTCCGGCAGACCCTAACCAGCTTTATTTTCTTGCCAATACACCCGGGTATGGTTCTTCCGATACCAATTTCCTGCACCAGGTAGAATGGAACAGTTTGTGGAAGTATAAATACCTCTCGGGTGATGGCGACAGTGCAGGCGGTGCATGGACTGATCTTTCGGCAAATCTTCCGCATACAGGCGGCACATTTGATAAGTACAACTGCCAGGGTTCTTATGATATGGTAGTAAGTTTTCTGCCAACAGATACTTCAACGGTATTTATCGGAGGTACAGATATATTCCGTTCCACCAGCGGATTTTTCGATTATTCCCACACAGCACATATAGGCGGATATGCCGTAGGTGCTTCTATACCAAATATCACTGTTTACCCGGGCCAGCATTCCGATGAGCATGTATTGTTCTTTTCAAAATCAAATCCTTATATCATGTATAACGGGGGAGATGGCGG
>DATHNK010000356.1:0-5033 GCA_035486075.1 Bacteroidia bacterium | reverse complement strand
AGTATTGTCATTTGCCTTTATTTTCTTTAATACTTCAATACCATCTATCTTAGGCATTTTCAAGTCAAGCAAAATAACTTTGGGCTTTTTACTTATGTCCCTGCCATTGTACTGACCGGTTCCAAACATAAAATCAAGTGCTACTGCACCATCTTTCAAATGAATGATCTTATTGGATAAATTATTCTTTTTGAGAGCACGAATGGTCATTTCTGCATCGTTAGCGTTATCTTCCACTAGTAAAATTTCAACCTCATTGCTTTCCATACTAATTTATTGCTTTGGTAAACTGAAATAAAAAGTGGCGCCTTTGTCTACTTCACTCCCGGCCCACACTTTTCCATTATGATTAGTTATTATTCTATGCACTATTGCGAGACCCACGCCGGTCCCTTCAAATTCTTCAGCCGAATGCAACCTTTGAAATACTTTAAATAATTTATCGCAGTAGCGCATATCGAAGCCAATTCCATTATCTTTTATGGAATAAATAGTTTCTCCATTCTTCTCTTCAGAGGTTATTTCAATTAAAGGCACCTCCACTTTGGAGGAGTATTTTATTGCATTGGACAGCAGATTAATTACAACTTGAAAAAGGAGGGAATAGTCGC
Source organism: Bacteroidia bacterium (assembly GCA_035486075.1). Lineage (GTDB taxonomy): Bacteria > Bacteroidota > Bacteroidia > JABEUT01 > JABEUT01 > JABEUT01. The sequence continues at coordinate 4,422 of DATHNK010000356.1, read as the reverse complement.
CAAATGCAGGTTTAAGTTCTCCTATTTTTATAAGCGTTTTATGCTTTACTGTTTTGTTTATTTCATTAAGTGCAGATTCCATCAGGCCTTTCATTTCAATAGCCGATTTCTGAATATGTTTTCTGCCCAATCGCGAAAGGGTAAGCATGTCATCTATCAGCATTCCCATTTTGATGGCATTTTCCCGTATCACGCCTAGCTTTCGCTTGCAATCTTCATTAAAGGTTTCATGGTAGTCTTCTTCCAGCATTTGCGCGAACCCATTAATAGCACGCAACGGAGCACGCAGATCATGGGAAACAGAATATGTAAACGCTTCTAATTCTTTGTTCAGGTAAATTAATTCCTCCTCCGCCTTTTTACGTTCTGTAATATCATAAATAACGTGAATGCCATGTTTTTCGCCACCTAGTACTATAGTATAGGCAGAAGTAAGAACCTCAAAAAGTTTTCCGGATTTATTACGTATGGTTATTTCAACATCTTTTGCAAACCCTTGCGCTAAAAGCAACTGCTGCACTTTGCCGCGATGCCCGGCAACCGGAATCAAACCTAATTCCAGGGAGGTATGTCCTATCAATTCTTCTTTTGAGTATCCGGTAATTTTTGCAAACGCACTATTTACATCCACATAGGCTGTATCCGGCAAATGGGTAATACAAATACCTGCAAGATTTAAGTGAAACGCCTTTTGAAATTTCTCTTCACTTTCCTGCAACTGTTTCATGTATCTTTTTTGAGTGATTTCCAACTCATGCATAATTTCCGATTGTTCGACATCTCTCTTTTTCGCCCGAACCGTCTCTGTCACATCCTCCACCCTGTGAATAATATAAATAATATTTTTCTTCTCATCAAGTACAGGTGTATTCAATGGACTCCAGTATCTTTCCTCAAAATCTTCGGTGCCTGCTATCCGGATATCGTATTTTTGCAACGGCATAGCATCTGGGGCTTTATTTTCAATGACCCTTAACAACGATCTCCGCAAATTACTTACACCGTCAGCCTTCAGATCATCAGGATTATCCGGGAAAACATCGAATAGATTTCTTTCTACAATTTCTTCCCTTTTAGTCATAGTAGTTTTTGCATACGCATCATTCACCGCAACTATTCTCAAGTCAGGGGATAGAATAAGGTACAAATCAGGTGTAAATTCAAATACTGCTTTGAAATCGGGAATATTCATTTTGCTTCAATATAACGAACCCTTTCAACAAAGGTAATAAAAAACCTTATTATCTTAAAATCAATTCGGGTTAAGTTTCGACAACGTCAAGTTAATAAATAATTGTTTGGATTAATTTGGCAAGCCTATTGCTTAGCACTCTTCCATTTATGCAAAAAGAACTATTGCAACTGCTATCCACAAAACCTCAAGTTTAAACTTTTCGCATTTATATATGTTGCGATTACAAGAACACAAAACAATACTTCTTTAATATATTGAATACTAAATTTTTACATATTTTTATTAAAAATAAGCTAAGATTACGACTATATTGATATAAGAAAACATACTACTTTTGCCGTTGGAACTTAAAACTTCGGTATTTATAGCTTGTTGGGTAGATCTTCTGATTTACCATTTGGCCTATGCCTACTATAAAAACCATATAATTAAAGTAAATTTTATTAACGCATCTCTGCTTTTATACAGAAGGCACAACTAACGTGGAAGCAAGATGATACGTATAAAAATAATTATATAACACAATGAAATACAATGTATTAAATTCAATAATAAATACCCCCTTTTAAGGGTTTGGGGCAATACAAATAAAAACTAAAGTTTGTTGCAATCCGAAAAAGTCATTTGACTTTATCCGAGCCGGACCGGCAATTATAAAAATCCATTGGTTAGTGGGGCTCCGAAAGACACTAATTCGGTCCCACTAAGTAGTGTCTTTTTGTTCACTGTTATCTCCGTTATTTTGTAAAATCGTCTAGCCCATTTTTAAAATATTTGCCAGTCGGGCTCCGACCTCTGTAGTGAAATTTTCTCTGTGCGTCTCTGTGTTAAAAATGTATTTTTCACTTTTCACTCATGGTCAGTCATTGACTTTATAGAAATCCACTTTTTCATGCACTATCTTTACCTCATTAAAATAGAACCCCATGCGCAATCAAAACTTGATATGGATATGTATACGTACTGCCTCCACTGTAAATTACTGTATTTAACAGTCGCAAAACGCGTAAATGCCTCATAATCAAAATGCATAAAAATAGCCCATACTGTTATTTTACTGTAGATTTACTGTATTTGCAGGGTTTCTCCACTGTTAATTCACTGTTATTTCTATTGGCCTCAACCGTTCTTGGTGAAACTTAGTGCCCTTAGTGTCTTAGTGGTAAGTGTATTTCCATCCTAATTAGGATTTTTTATACCTTCGTCGTCCAATTAAAAAATACGATGAAGCTATATCCACTCTCCATTGGCTTATTGATGCTGGCAGCCTGCAATCAGCCTGCAACTACAGTAAGCACCGGCAAACTCAACTATCCCCAAACCCGCAAAGTAGACACGGTTACCAACTACTTTGGTGTAAAGGTGGCCGACCCTTACCGTTGGCTCGAGAACGATACTGCCGCCGAAGTGGAACAATGGGTTGCCGCTGAAAATAAGGTTACCCAGGATTACCTCTCTAAAATAACTTTTAGAGATTCGCTAAAGAAACGCCTGGCGGAACTTTACCACTATGAGAAGTACAGCGTGCCTTTTACCAAAGGCAAGTATGTATTTTTCTACAAAAATAATGGTTCGCAAAACCAAAGCGTACTCTACGTTCAGGAAGGATTGACGGGCACTCCCAAGGTACTGCTCGACCCGAATAGCCTTGCAAAAGACGGCACCGTTTCCATATATGCCATTGCAGTTTCCAACGACCAGAAATATTTGGCATACGGCATAAGCCGCGCCGGCTCTGACTGGAACGAGTTCTATGTTATTGATATCGCCAGCGGAAAACAACTGAATGATACCCTTAACTACAGCAAGTTCTCGGAGCTTGGCTGGAAAGGCGATGGATTCTACTATACGCGCTATGCCGCTCCCGCAAAGGGACAGGCGCTGGTAAAGTCCAACGAAAGCCCGATGATCTATTTCCACAAAGTAGGCACTCCGCAAAGCGCTGACCAGCTTGTATATGAAGATAAACAACACCCGAAACGCACACTGGGCGCATATACCACCGACGACGAGAAATATCTGGTTGTCCACTTTGAAGAGTCATCCGATGGAAATGCCTTTTCAGTAAAGGACCTTACCAAACCCAATGCTCCTATCGTTCCCATTGTTACTAACTTCAACAGCGACAATACCGTGGTTGACGACAGCGGAAACCAGCTACTGGTGTATACCAACAAAGGAGCATCGAAATACCGCCTTGTGTGGATAAACCTCAGCAAGCCTGATTCTGCAAGCTGGACAAATATTTTGCCTGAACAGGAAAACCTCTTACAGGGCGTGGGTTTGTCGGGTGACAAAATTATCGCATCTTATCAGGATAACGTTAAGACAAGGCTCTATGTTTACACCATGGATGGCAAAATGCTGAATGAAATAAAACTGCCCGGGCTTGGTAACAGCGACTTTTCAGCTAGCAAAAAGAGTCCAATCGTATTCTATTCATTCACCAATTATACCACGCTTCCAACTATTTTCAGTTATGATGTAGCATCCGATAAATCAACCCAATTTGCCAAGCCAGACAATGGTTTCAAGAGCGAGGACTACACTACCGAACAAGTATTCTATACCAGTAAAGACGGAACAAAAATACCCATGTATATCGTTCACAAAAACGGGATTAAAATGGATGGGAACAATCCATGTTTCTTATATGCTTATGGAGGATTCAATATTAGCATATTGCCCGCATTCAGCCCCGGTGCTGCACTTTTCCTCGAGCATGGAGGAGTCTACGCAGTACCCAATATCCGCGGTGGTGGCGAATTTGGGGAAAAATGGCATGAAGCAGGGACCAAACTGAAAAAACAAAATGTGTTTGATGATTTTTATGCAGCATCCACTTACCTGGTAGATAATAAATATACCTCACGCAGCAAACTGGCTATCCACGGGCGTTCCAATGGAGGATTGCTTATAGGCGCTTCTATCAATCAGCATCCTGATATGGCTAAAGTGGCTCTGCCGGGTGTTGGTGTACAGGATATGTTGCGCTATCACAAATTCACTATCGGTTGGTCATGGGCCAATGATTACGGCACCAGCGATGATTCGATCCAATTTCATAATCTCATCAAATTCTCGCCTGTGCACAATGTGCATGATACTGCATACCCTGCCACGCTTATCACAACAGCCGATCATGACGACAGGGTAGTTCCTGCGCATTCATTTAAGTTTGCTGCAGAATTGCAGGCGCATCAAAAAGGCGATGAGCCTGTTCTTAT
>DATHNK010000355.1:0-3183 GCA_035486075.1 Bacteroidia bacterium | reverse complement strand
TGTAGAAAAATGAGAATGATTTCCAATTATTAGTAATAGGTATTCCTGCTGTTACTTTGCCAGTAAACCCTATTGTAGCAGTAAAAATCAATCCATTAGTTTGAGGGTAAGTGAAACTTGGGTCGAAATGCTTAATAGTATCAAAACTTTTTTGAGACATTGTTTGTGAAACAATCTTAGCGCAATAGGTTCCCTGAAATGGTTGATAACTGTCTCTGTATACAGTAATTGGGCTACTGCCTAGCGCAGAATTGTTAAATACATTCAAATCCCACCAACCGGTAGTACCTAACCCGCCATTAGGATCATATGCCGTCGGAACAAGCAAATCCGGTGTCCAAGTTTCAAAATTGGCGTTAGGTACCTGAGCAAATACTTTAGGTAATCCTAAAATAAGCAAAGCAGATAAAGATAAAAGTAGTTTTTTCATGATTTTATTAGTGTTTTAGGAGGCAAATATAATAATTATCCTAATATTCAATATTCTAAGGTTATTTAACAATAGCAAGTTTGCCTGTTTGCAATATAGTATTCGAATTATCAATTACCTGGTAAAAATAAAATCCATCCGCAAGATTCTCTATATTTATAGAGGTAATTGAATTGGTTATCAATATACTTTTAACCTTGTTTCCCATAATATCAAATAGGTTAACCATTCTGGGTTTGTTTCCCGCAAAGGAAAATGTAACTGAATTTGTCGCCGGGTTTGGGTAAACGCTAATATTTTCATTATTTGCAAAAATTTCCGGTGTACCTGAAGAAGCGCTCCCCCATGTAAAATCATCAAGCCGTAAGGTGCTTCCCGGATGAGCCTTTCCATGGTGCAAACTGCTTGAACTTGCAAATAATATTACAGTATCCGGATTACCTGAAGAAAGATAATTGGCAGTATAATAGTAAGTCATGCTGTATTGTGTAAACGAAGAAACGGTGGTATTGACATAAAAAATACCTGTTGCAACAGTGTCGTGCCAGCCTTTACTTGCATTCCATTTGGTCAATTGCGAATATATAAAGCCGGTGTCATTGCCCACAGGTGCATATTCATACCAGAATTTCAGGCTCGATGGCCTCCCAACATAAGGAACGCCTGATGTTAATTTGCCCGAAGATGTGTTTATAGTTCCAAGGAACATAAACCCAAGGGTATCGTTAGGTAAACCACTACCTAAAAGCCCAACAGTTAAAGAACTCAATATAACAGATGTAAGCTTGGCAGAATATTTGGCAGAGTGATAATTAACCGAATCCTTGAATAAGGATACCGGGCTGGAGCCCCATAAGGGAGAGGAAGTAAAATTCATATCCTGCCATCCGGAGCCTATCATAGGTAGTGGGTTAGGGTCATCGTATGGTGTAGAAGTGCTGTTATGCGTCCAAATGGAAAATGAACTATCCGGAATTGCCTGCGCTTTAACTGTTTGAAAACAACCAAAAGTGAAAGCAATACTTAATAATAGTAGTGTTTTTTTCATAATTTTAATTTGAATACAAAGCTACACAATTTAGTTTGTTTCAAAAATTGCAATTAAGTTTGCAGGCATGAACAACGAAGAACACTTTAAAAATGTAATATCCCATAGTAAAGAGTATGGGTTTATTTTTCCATCGAGTGAAATATATGATGGGCTTAGTGCCGTGTATGATTATGGCACCTATGGAGTAGAATTGAAAAACAATATCCGTTCCTACTGGTGGAAATCGATGGTGCAGTTGCACGAAAATATTGTAGGAATTGATTCCGCAATATTTATGCACCCCACCATCTGGAAGGCATCGGGCCATGTGGATGCCTTTAACGACCCGCTTATCGACAATAAAGATTCCAAGAAGCGTTACAGGGCCGATGTGCTTATTGAAGATTATCTCGCCAAACAAGGCGATAAAATTGAAAAGGAAGTAGAGAAAGCAAAAAAGCGTTTTGCTGAGAAGTTTGACGAGACTTTGTATCGTGCTACCAACCCAAGGATAACCGAAATACAGAATACGATAAATACTGTCCATGCCCGTTTTAAAAAGGCTATGGAAGAAAATGATCTGGCAGATTTACGCCAGATCATTTTGGATTGCGAAATTGTTTGTCCAATATCAGGAACTAAAAACTGGACGGATGTACGCCAATTCAACCTGATGTTCTCCACCAGTATGGGCGCAATGGAAGAAAGTTCCAATCAGTTATATCTCCGCCCGGAAACGGCTCAAGGCATTTTTGTAAACTTTTTAAACGTGCAGAAAACAACACGGATGAAAATTCCGTTTGGTATTGCGCAAACAGGAAAGGCGTTTCGCAATGAGATTGTGGCAAGGCAATTCATTTTCCGTATGCGGGAATTTGAACAGATGGAAATGCAGTTTTTTGTTCAGCCTGGAACAGAACTTCACTGGTATGAATCATGGAAAAAGAAACGGCTTGAATGGCATCACAGTCTTGGATTTCCGGATGGAAAATATAGGTTTAAAGACCACACCAAACTGGCCCACTATGCCAATGCGGCTTGTGATATTGAATTTGAATTTCCATTTGGATTTAAAGAAATTGAAGGCATCCATTCCCGTACCGATTTTGACCTAAAGAGCCATGAAAAATTCTCCGGTAAGAAATTACAATACTTCGATCCGGAATTGAACAGCAGCTATGTACCCTATGTCGTTGAAACCTCTATCGGGCTTGATAGAACGGTGTTGGCAATATTATCGCAATCGTTAACTACCGAAACCCTGGAAGACGGCACCACCCGTGATGTTATGCGTATTCCGCATTTCCTGGCTCCTGTTAAGGTAGCGGTTCTTCCATTAATGAAAAAAGACGGGCTGCCTGAAAAAGGCATGGAGCTTTTTAATAAGTTAAAATTGCATACCTATTGCCAGTACGATGAAAAAGATTCCATCGGAAAACGTTACCGCAGGCAAGATGCTATAGGCACCCCCTATGCCATTACTATTGACCACCAAACGTTGGAAGATAATACCGTTACCATTCGTGACCGTGACACTATGAAACAGGAACGCATTAATGTAGATGAAGTGGAAAAAATAGTAATGATGAAAGTGGATGTGACGGAGGCGTTAAAGAGGCTTTAAAATATGTACGTCATTGCGAGGCTTTGCGAAGCAATCTCACTAATTCGGACACAACTAATGGGTAAGATTGCTTCGCAAAGCCTCGCAATGACGAACAAA
>DATHNK010000354.1:0-8064 GCA_035486075.1 Bacteroidia bacterium | reverse complement strand
TCAAAGGCGGAAGAGGTTTCTATGTGGACATCCTCATTAGAGAGGACTTCATCCAGGACAAAAGAAAAATGTGAGCTTTTAGTACAGTAACAGTATCTATACTTACCTTTGTAGTCGGCTTTTGCCATTGCTACGTTAAATAGTTTTTTGGCTTTTTGAATTTGGGAACTGATTTTTGGGAGATACGTAAGTTTGAGAGGTGTTTTATATTGTTTGATAATAGACATGAGATTAATGTCGTGGAAGTAGAGTTCATTGTCTTCCACACGAAAATCTTGTTGAGGAAAATTGAAGGTTTGTTGTATTAGATCGAGATAGGTGTTTTCCATTTCAGGCGGGTTAAATTAATTTGAAGGCGCAAATGTAAGTAATCTACATTGAAATAAATAGGGTAAAGTAAACGAGTTGGATTTATGAAACAGATTAAGTTAATAGAAGTGAAATCGGAGATAGGGGCAGGCACCCGCGGGGCAAGCATGGGTATTGATGCTTTGAAAATTGCTGCGCTCGATTTCGGGAGTTATTTCTTTAAAAGGAACAAATCTGTGCGCATACCTGTGGAGAACCGGCTTTTACTGGAACCTATAAAAAACGAATTTGCCAAAAGAATTATCGGAGTATTTACAGTAGTGGATAAATTATCCAAAGAAGTTCAGAAAGCGGTGGAGGCGCCTAATACCTTCCCTATTATATTGTTAGGCGACCATAGTTCCTCCATCGGAACTGTAGCGGGTATTAAAATGGCTTGCCCCGATAAAAGGCTGGGTGTAATATGGATAGATGCCCATGCCGATATTCATTCTCCTTACACAACTCCCTCCGGTAATATGCACGGAATGCCTATTGCAGCTATGCTGGATGAAGACAATATGGAGAACAAGGTCAACAATCCCGAAGAAGAAACCATATTATACTGGGAAAAACTGAAAGCACTGGGCGGTATTAAACCTAAAATTCATGCTTCCGATTTGATTTATGTAAGTATGCGGGACATGGAAATTCAGGAGAGCGCTATTATTAAAAAACTAAATATCCGCAACTATCCCGTTTCTGAAATGCGTGCCAAAGGCGTTGAACGTGCCGCCGTAGAAGTATTGAATTACCTGGATAAATGCGATATTATTCATATTTCGTTCGATGTGGATTGTATGGATCCTTCTATTTCGCGTGGTACAGGCACACCAACCAAAAATGGAATCACAGAAAGGGAAGCGGGTAATTTTATTTCCCGTTTGCTTTATAGTAAAAAAATAGTTTCATTTGAAGTTACAGAAATAAATCCAACCCTCGATAAAGAAAACCTAATGGCTGAAAATACTTTTGAAATATTGCAGAAAGCAGCGAACCAAATTACACGTGTTATATAATTATGCAAAGCATTCACCAATTAATTTCCGATTCAGTAAAGAAGGCAGTCAATAGCCTTTACAATACCCCAACAGAAAATCTAAACATTCCCATTCAACCTACCCGTGAGGAATTCGAGGGCGATTTTACCATTGTGGTTTTTCCGTTTGTTTCACATTCAAAAAAGAAACCGGAGGACACTGCAAAGGAATTGGGTGAGTTCCTGAAGAATGATTTGAAAGAGATAGAAAGTTATAATGTTATTAAAGGTTTCCTGAATCTTAGCGTAACAAAAGCCTACTGGATAGAGTTTTTAAAATCCATTTCAGAGGATAAAAACTACGGTTTTACCGAACCTCAAAAAGATTCTCCATCGGTAATGGTGGAGTATTCCGGGCCTAATTCCAATAAGCCTTTGCATTTGGGTCATGTTCGTAATAACCTTATTGGGTTTGCAGTATCGCAAATACTGAAAGCTGCGGGCAACAATGTAATCAAGGTGAATATTATCAACGACCGGGGCATACATATATGTAAGTCTATGTTATCGTGGAAAAAGTGGAGTGGGGGAGAAACGCCTCATTCATCGGGGTTGAAAGGAGATTTTTTTGTTGGAAAATATTATGTTCTTTTCGATAAACATTATAAAGAAGAACTCAAGCAATTAATGGCAACCGGATTATCTGAAGAAGAAGCTGCAAAGAAGTCAACATTAATGGCGGAAGCAGCAGACATGTTGCGTTCCTGGGAAAATGGCGATGAAGAGACTATTAATTTGTGGAAGACCATGAATGGCTGGGTTTACGAGGGATTCAACCAAACCTATAAAGCCATGGGCGTTGATTTTGATAAGATATATTACGAATCGGAGACTTATTTATTAGGCAAAGAAATTGTAGACGATGGCCTGATAAAAGAAGTATTCTATCGCAGAACCGACCACTCCGTTTGGGTGGATTTAACGCATGATGGATTGGATGAAAAGCTTGTTTTGCGTTCCGATGGTACTTCGGTTTACATTACACAGGACTTGGGAACAGCGTTTCTGAGGTCACAAGATTATAAGTTTGATAAACTCGTATACGTTGTTGCCAATGAGCAGGAATATCATTTTAAAGTGTTGTTTTTAATTCTGAAAAAGCTCGGCTATAAATGGGCGAGCGGCTGTTATCACCTTTCTTATGGAATGGTAGAGTTACCCGAAGGTAAAATGAAATCACGCGAAGGAACCGTAGTTGATGCCGATGACCTTATGCAGGAAATGGTTAACACGGCTAGAGACATTACTAAAGAACTTGGCAAGATTGAAAACTTTGAATCAGAGGCTGCCGAAGAACTTTACAAAACCATTGGTATGGGAGCTCTCAAATATTTTATTCTGAAAGTAGACCCTAAGAAAAAAATGTTGTTCAATCCGCGTGAGTCGGTGGATTTTGAAGGCAACACAGGGCCATTTATACAATATACGCATGCACGGATCTGTTCTTTGTTATCACGTGCCTCTCTGGCAGGATTTGCATCAGCATTCAACGTTACCGATATAGCCGATAAAGAAAAAAATCTGATAAGAAAGATATATGAATTCTCATCCATAATCAAGGAATCCGCAAACACTTACAACCCTGCACTGGTAGCTAATTACACTTACGATCTGGTTAAAGAGTATAACGGTTTTTACCACGATCACCAGGTATTGAAAGAAGAGAATGCAGATACAAGAAGCTTTCGTATCGCACTTTCCAAACAAACCGGGCAGGTTATTAAAAGTGCTTTTTGGCTATTGGGAATTAATGTTCCGGAAAGAATGTAGGTCCGAGCCGGACTGGCCATTATTAAGAATTGTCTTTGTTAAACTCAGTGACTTTGTCATCCTGAGCATAGCGAAGGATCTCTGCTATACTTGAGATTCTTCACTTCGTTCAGAATGACAATCTCAATTTACTTTATGAACTCACTCCTCCCGTAATAAACTTAGTCATGATATGCTGAGTCTTTTCACAGGGATAACCAGGCGGGTTTTGAGTAATGGTAATAGTTACCTGCTGCCCGTTGATATGATAAGTTGCCTTTGCAACCGTAAATCCCAGCACTTTAACCGAAATGGTTTCTCCATCATTACTTACAGCAAAGTTTTGCTCGCTTGCAGCCTGTTGCATTTTAGCAAAAAGTTCTTCCGGTGTACCGGTGAAATCTACTGTGAAAGGTGTGCAGTCCATATCGTTTGGTTAAGGTATGTATTGTAACAATATTTGAAGTTCAGCGTCTGAAATGCTATCTCTTTCGGATTTATCGTAAATAGAAAGCAGATATACATTATTTTCAGAGATGGCAATATTGGTAATAACTCTAGCCCCTCCTGATTTACCTTTCCCTTTTGATGCAATTGCAATCCGTATCTTGTAACAGTTCTTTCCTATATGAGTTCCTTGTTCCGGATATTGTTGCAAAGATTCCGAAAGTTCTTTCAATTCTTTTTTGAGGGAAGGATATTTTTTCAGCAATCTTTTAAATTGCTTGTCAAATACAGGTATACTAAGGACCCTATAACTCATTAAGCAGTTCTTTTACTGGCCTTGCTTTTAGTTTTCCTTTTTTTATGAGTTTCATTTCTTCAACTGCCTCTTTCATTTCTTTTATCAATAGGGCTTTTTCTTCCGATAGAGGTTCGGTTTTAACATACGATAAACCACGCAATACTTCCAGTAGTGAAGCGGCTTTATTGTCTTTAATATCTAACATTACTTTCATGGTGTTTTCCTTTACGCAAAGATATGAAATATATGACAGTTCCCGGATATGATTCACCTTAATGAACGGATAAATTGATATATTTTGTAAATTAGTCAAATATTTTATGAAAGCATTTCCAATTTTTTTACTTTTCTTTCTCCTTGCCTGTAACTCCAGCCCTGTTAATATGCAGGGCTTTACTAATAGAAAAGAAGCTGAAAATTTAATGGTAGATGGCGTTAAGGATGGGAAATGGGTGGAGTATGGTTTTTTGTTTTGGATCATTAGGTTCGATACGCTTGACTACACGCTTATTGAATACAAGCACGGTTCACCTGTTGGTATAGTGAGGGAATATTATATGGACGGAAAATTAAAAGGCGAGGTGCAATATGATAAAGTAGGTAAAAGAATTGGGGTTGCGAGAGGTTTTTATAAAAATGGAGTGATGAACGCGGAAAACAATTTTATGAACAACCAATACAATGGGACAGCGAAAGCTTGGTATTCTAATGGTGTACTTGATTCTGAAGCGACCTATATAAATGGAGAAGAGAATGGTATTGTAAGACACTACCACCCCAATGGAAAATTGGAAAGCGAAGTAACCTGGAAAGATGGGAAGAAGATATCAGAAAAAGACTATCCTGAAAATGACTATCATTGAATAAATAGGCCGTTTTATGCCGTTATTTTTACTACCGTATTATTGGGATGCGGAAACAAGTTCAGCATAACTGCTAAAACACAATACTCGTTACTCTATACTCAATACTTCCCCTATAATACCAGTTTCTTATGCCTGAAAGGTTTATTGGCATCTTCACCCAAGCGTTTCTTTTTGTTCTCTTCGTATTCGGAGTAGCCGCCCTCAAAGTAGTATACATTTCCTTCACCTTCAAAAGCGAGAATGTGTGTACAAACCCTGTCGAGGAACCAACGGTCGTGGGAGATGATAACGCAACATCCCGCAAAGTCTTCAATCGCTTCTTCAAGTGCGCGGAGGGTATTTACGTCAATGTCATTCGTAGGTTCATCGAGGAGTAATACGTTGGCTTCGGAGAGTAGGGTGAGGGCAAGGTGCAAACGGTTTCGTTCACCACCGGACAGTACTCCGCATTTCTTTCCCTGGTCCTGTCCGCTAAAGTTGAATCGGGCGACATAGGCGCGTGAGTTAAGTAAACGCCCGCCCAGCATAATGTTTTCATTGCCGCCTGAGATTACTTCCCAAATAGATTTGTTAGGGTCAACGTTGGTGTGCTCCTGATCCACATAGCCTATCTTAACCGTAGAGCCTACTTTAAATTCTCCGGCATCCGCTTTTTCCTGGTTCATTATCATACGGAAAAGGGTTGTTTTTCCCGCTCCGTTAGGGCCTATAATTCCAATAATTCCGGCAGGTGGCAACCTGAAATTCAGATCATCAAAAAGTACTTTATTGCCAAACGCTTTTTTAACGTGGGTGGCATCAATAACTTCATTACCGAGGCGTGGCCCGTTGGGAATAAATATTTCCAGTTTTTCTTCTTTTTCTTTTACATCTTCGCTCATCATTTTATCGTAGTTGGCAAGCCTGGCTTTGCTTTTCACGTTACGGCCTTTAACACCTGCCCGCACCCATTCCAACTCCTTTGCCAATGTCTTCTGGCGCTTCGATTCCGATTTTTCTTCCTGAGCTAATCTTTTTCCTTTTTGCTCTAACCAGGCCGAGTAATTTCCTTTCCAGGGAATGCCTTCGCCGCGGTCCAGTTCCAATATCCAGCCGGCTGCATTATCCAAGAAATAACGATCGTGTGTTACGGCAATTACGGTTCCTTCGTATTCGTGCAAGTGCTGCTCCAGCCAATCTACCGATTCAGCATCCAGGTGGTTGGTAGGTTCGTCCAACAATAATATATCGGGTTTTTGAAGTAACAACCGGCAAAGCGCAACACGTCTTTTTTCACCTCCTGATAAATTCAGTATCGGGGCATCAGCATCCGGACAACGCAATGCATCCATGGCTATTTGTAAGCGGTTATCTAAATTCCAGGCATCATGTTGTTCCAATAAGTCATTCAGGCGGGATTGGCGGTCAACCAGTTTATTCATTTCCTCATCGGACATAGGCTCGGAAAACTTATTGTTCACTTCTTCATACTCTTGCAAAAGAGCCATAGTTTCGGCAGCGCCTTCGCGCACAATTTCTATAACCGTTTTTGTCGGATCTAGTTTAGGTTCCTGTTCCAGGTAGCCAACTTTATATCCCGGTGAAACGTGGATTTTACCGTCATAGGATTGCTCTATTCCGGCAATAATTTTCATCAGGGTTGATTTACCTGAGCCGTTCAACCCTATTACCCCAATTTTTGCACCGTAATAAAAGGAGAGGTATATGTTTTTTAATATTTGTTTGCCCGATGGTAATATCTTGCTGATATTCACCATCGAAAATATAATCTGCCTGTCTTCTGCCATAGTTTTTGTTTTTAAGCCATCAGCCATTTGCTGATTGGGCTGCAAATATCGCAAAAACGACTATTATGAACAGAAGAATTTGGTTTGTGGGCAACTTTTCAGCCTTTATTGACAAAAGGAACTGAAAAAAACAGTATATTTGATTTCACGCCTATGCAATAAACTGCCGAGTTTTCAGTTACTAATTTAAATACTCCGCTAATGAAGAAAAAATTACTTGTAATTATCTTCCCCTATTTAGCATTTGGACTTAGCGCTCAAAATCCTTGCCCAACCTGTCATCAGGGTACTAAAGGTACCATGGTGGATTCTGCTTTAGCGCATATGCCGCGCTCCAGGATCGGAAATGGAAACAGTACATTAGGTCAAAGCTATGTTTTACAAAATACCTGTGGACTGAACTATACCCAGGCTTCGGTATTGACTGAAACAAGGAGTGCCATTTATGCCTTTAATGCCAATGGCACGGGGTTTCCAACCAACCTTACAATATCAGGTTTACCCTGTGGTGGAAACAGTAATATTTTAAAAGCGTATGTTTATTATGAGGCATCTTATACAGAAGCGTCGCCACCTTCAACCAGTGTGGTAATAACCAATCCTGTACCAACTACTACTACAGTTGCCTCTACTCTTATTGGGCAAGCCGGCCCAAAATGCTGGGGAGAAACAGGATGTGCTGCATGGAGAGCTGATGTTACAGCCGAAATTTCAGGAAGTGGAAATTACGGTATAAACCTTACCGGCTTTAATAATGCCGCCTGGGAAGTAGATGGTGTTACCCTGATAATAATTTATAAAGATCCTGCCGCTACTTATAGCGGAAGCATTAGCTTGTGGGATGGAAATATTGTTGAATATTGGATCCTCGGCGCACAAACGTATACCGGAATAAATGTTTGCGCTACCACAGCTACTGCTTCGGCTTTTGGTGTTTACGGCGATATTCAGAGCAATGTAAACGGAGGCCTTAATACGGACACCTATAACGGATCAACAGCTACATTTTCGAATATTTTCTGGAATTTTAATTCTATCAATACATCGGCAACATCGGGGCAAACATCCTGCGTATTTAATTCTTATACAAACAATGGCGGCGATTGTTATTCGTGGATTTTGGCGGGATATTACTGGCAGAATACTTCCTGTGTAACATGTACCCCTACCAGTACGATGACCCTTACCACTACCCAGGTGAACCCTACCTGCGGAAGTAATAATGGCAGCGCCACAGTTACAGCAACAGGCGGCACTGCACCCTATACTTATTTATGGAACCCGGGTGGACAAACCAATGCAACTGCTACTGGTTTAAGTGCCGGAACCTATACGGTTACGGTTACATCATCCGGTGGATGTTCCACAACAACTGCTGTTGTTACACTTGTTTCCACAGCACTTTCTGTTTCTGCAAATATTACTGCAAATGACCAATGTAATGGTGATTGTAATGGCAGCGCAATTGCTGTAATAACCGGTGGTACGGCTCCATTTACTTATTCCTGGAATCCCAGTGGTGGTTCAAAT
>DATHNK010000353.1:0-2096 GCA_035486075.1 Bacteroidia bacterium | reverse complement strand
AAAAGGTATTTTCCATTTTTTAATTTAAACTTTTTTATTTCATAGCTCTCATTAACACCGGCGCCTTTGCCATTGCTATACTCATAGGCTAAATAGTTTTTTGAAACCGTATCGATGGTGTAGTCAATATCATCTATTTCTGTTTGTCCTGAAACGGTAAATTCAGTGTCTTTTATCAATGTTTTTCGGTCTTCTATGCTTAAACCGGGCGTGCAATTATCAGGAAGAGCCAGAAATAGATCGTGCATGGATTGCGCTTTAACCGGGCATAAAAAATTTAACAGAAATAAAAAGGACAATCCGGCAATGGCAATAAACTTCATTTTATTTTGCACATAAAAGGCACTGCTAAAGTAGGTTGGTTTTCAGCAATGGCAGTAATTCGCCGGGTATTGTTATTAACGTGGCAATGTGAATCGGGGGGAATCAGGTTGTTTTCCTGTAGTTAAGTATAGCCCAGGTGTTCAGTATAATTCCCATCAAAAGGACGATTAATATATGCGGAAGTATGTCGTGAAATTGACTGCCTTTGATCACTATCATCCGCATTACCTGGATGAAATAAGAGATGGGAATTACCTCCGTTATAACCTTAGCCCAGCCCGGCATACTGTCAATAGGTGTATATAATCCACCCATCATGTTGAATATTTGCAGGAAAAAGAAAATGAGGGAATTTGCCTGTATCGGAGTTTCGGAATAGGTTGAAATTAATAGCCCGAAGCCCATAATTGCAATCAGGTAAACCGTAACAAAAAGATATAATAATGGAATGCTTCCTAATGGAATAATGCCATAAATTGCCCATGCTATTAATAGCCCAAGGGTAAACATAGTGACACCCAATACCCAAAAGGGTATAAGTTTACCGAGTAAAAACTGGTACTTTTTTACCGGTGTTACATTTATTTGTTCAATAGTTCCGCTTTCTTTTTCAGCAACAATATTCTGTGCTGTCATATTACCTCCAACAAGAGTTACCAATAGCACAAGTATGCCCGGCACCATAAAAAGATAATAGGAGAGATGGGGGTTATACCAGTTGGAAGATGCTACATCAATAGTGGGCATTTGATTCATGGTGGATGGTTGAACCCATGCAAGGCGGATCTGGCTGTTGAAATCCTGTATGATATTCGTTAAGTAGCCACTTCCTACAGCAGCCTTCACACCATTAATGGCATCTACCGAAAGTGAAATAGTTTGAGCTTGTTCCGTATTCAGCTTGCTTTCAAAGCCCTGCGGGATTTCAATAATTATATCGGCTTTGTCATTCTCAATAAGGTGATAGGCTTTGTCATACGATTGGCAAAACGCCGCCAATTTAAAATAACCGGAGGATAATACTTTATTGACAAATTTTTGCGAGTAGGAAGAACGATCCAGGTCAACTACCGCTATATTAATATTCTTGATAGTATAATTTGCTGCCTGTGGCAATATAATTAATTGAATTACAGGCACCATGAATATCATCCGTAATATGTTCTTATTGCGGAATATCTGCCTGAACTCCTTTTGCAGTAAAAATTTTAATGTTCTCATTCCAGGCGGGTTTTGAAGTTCCGTAAACTAAGCGTCAGGAAAAACACAGTCATTCCTAAAAGTATCAGCGTTTCTTTCCAGATAAAGGAAAACCCAAGTCCTTTCAGCATTACGTCTTTAACGATAATATAAAACCATTTGGCAGGAACTATGTTTGAGATCACCTGGAGTACTACGGGCATATTCTCGATTGGAAAAATATACCCGCTCAGCATCATGGTTGGAAGCATCATTCCTACAAGGGATAGGGTCATAGCGCCATATTGCGATTTGGCCCCTGTGGAAACCAACAACCCTAATGAAAGGCTTGTAATAATATACAATGTGCTGACTGCGTAAAGGAGTAAAAGATTTCCTTTAATAGGTAAGTCCAGCGCGAAGACACTGAGAATAAGTATTACCGTTAAGTTGATAAGTGAAAGTACAAGATAAGGAATGGCTTTCGCGAAAATAACATAGAGTGGCTTGAAAGGCGAAACCAGCAATACTTCCATAGTCCCCAATTCCTTTTCACGTACAATGGAGATGGATGTCATCATTACGCAAATGAG
>DATHNK010000352.1:0-3211 GCA_035486075.1 Bacteroidia bacterium | reverse complement strand
AAAGTTGGTAGTGGCTTCTATTTTATCAATACTTTTTTGAAAAGGCAACTCGCCCTGTTTCTGAAAACCATATCCCATATCCACACTGTTAAGCCAGTTTATTTTGCCTTTTTTATAATTGGCGTGAACAGAAACAAGCGCAACCAGCCCAATGGAGTTTTGTCCTCCTGCTGCCCAGTTGGTGAGGCTTACCTGAGAGAAAGCTACATTAACAATTCCACCTACATCCCAGGCTGTATCTTTTTTAACGGAATCTTTTTTATCAGCCTGTGCAAAAGCAGCCGAAGCAAGGCAGATAATGAGGGAAAGCGTGATCAGTTTTTTAATGTTCATAAGTTGGAGGAATTTAGGAGGCGTACATTCATAATTTTGCGCAAAAATAAATGAATATCCCAACTTTCAAATAGATGCTTCTATTAAAATCTAAAATATATCCCCCCCTGATATCCTTTTTATCTTGTAATGACAGGGTTTTAGCTGTCTTTGCCGGATTATTACTTTTTACTTTTAACCTTACGGCCCAGGATTCACTTCCTAAAAATTATTTTATAAATCCGCTGGATATACCAATTTCCCTGGCTGGCACTTTTGGAGAGATCCGCACTGATCATTACCACACGGGCATAGATATCCGCACCGACGGAAAAGAGGGATTGCCGGTTCACGCTGTGGCAAAAGGATATGTCTCCCGCATAGTTGTTTCGCCATATGGCTATGGAAATGCTTTATACATCACACATCCCAATGGATACATTTCTCTTTACGGCCACCTGAGCCGATTCAACAGCGCTATCACAGCTTATGTAAAAAATAAGCAATATTCCGAAGAAAAATATACGCAGGATATTTCTTTATCTCCCGGTCAGTTTAACCTGAACCAGGGTGATACAATTGCTTTCAGCGGCAGCACAGGTGCAGCTGAAGGGCCTCACCTGCATTTTGAAATACGAAATGCAAAAAATGATGACCCGATCAACCCGTTCCTTTCAGGATATACGTATGTAGATAATGTTCCGCCCATAATTAAAAGTATTGCCATATATCCTCTGAACGATTCCAGCAGTGTAAACGACAAGCACGAACCCCTTTATATTAAAACTGAAAAAGTGAATAACCGTTATCAGATCACTTCCGACACCAATATTTATGCCCGGGGAACCATTGGGGTAGGCATCAGTTGTTATGATATGGCAGATAAGATCGAGAACCACAATGGCCCTTATAGCAAAATGCTTATAGATAATAGTGACACCATTTATTATGCGAGAATGGATGTGTTGAATTTCGCTACCATTCACTTTGTGAACGGGCACATTGACTATGCCGCAATGCACAAACATATCGATACGTTTGAATACAGCTTCCTGCAAGAGAATGATAAACTGAAAATTTATAAAAAGCTCATAAATAAAGGACGTATTAACTGTGTGGAAGGAAAGAACAATACGATGGAATATTGCGTGAGCGATTTTAACGGAAACACCTCCACACTTACCTTCACGATTCAAGGGGACGAAAAGAAGCCGAAGCCCTATCATGATACTGCAAAATATGTTGCAATTGCAAGTTATGACAAGCCTTTTGATTATGCCTCGAATGGTATGAAAATTCAGATTCCCGCCGGGGCATTGTTTAATACCCTGCATTTCCGTTACTCGGTGGAAACGGATGGAAGCAATACGGATATATCTCCTATTTATAACATTCAGGACGAAAATACGCCCTTGTCTGCCAGCTATACACTCATGTTGAAACCCAAACCCGATCTACCCGATTCACTCATGAAAAAGGCAGTAGTAGTAAGGTTGGAAGGTAAGTCAAAATCGTCTATAGGCGGGCATTGGGATAATGGATATATGACAGTTCACCCTAAAACATTTGGCAGATATGTATTGATGATAGACCTGTATCGCCCGGTAATAAAGCCTCTCAATATTTTTAAAGGAAAGGATATGAGCCAGGATACTGAAATAGCCTTTGAAGTGAGCGACAATCTTTCCGGTGTCAGCTATTACAAAGGAACCGTAGACGGCAAATGGATCCTGGTGGAATCCAATCCCAAGAAAAGCGAACTATACTACACTTTTGATGAGCATGTGGGCAAAGGCAAACACCATTTACGCCTGGTGGTTTCCGATGCTGTAGGCAATACGACCACGTATGAAACGGACTTTACCCGATAGTTGAAAGTCGAGAATTGAAAAATGAGAATGCGTTCGTCATGGCGATGACAAGAGACTAAGCTAATAGCACAAATTTTTATTATTTTCGCCAACCAATACTTTAAACTTTACGAACTTTACAAACTTTTAACTGAGCAATGACATACGATTTGATAGTAATAGGAAGCGGCCCCGGTGGATATGTGGCTGCTATAAGGGCATCTCAACTGGGAATGAAAGTGGCTATTGTGGAACGCTCGGAACTGGGTGGGATATGTCTCAATTGGGGCTGTATTCCGACTAAGGCTCTGCTAAAAAGCGCTCAGGTATTTGAATACCTGAAACATGCCCAGGATTATGGCATAAAAGTAACCGGCGGAGAAGCTGACTTTGCCGCAGTGGTGAAACGTAGCCGTGGCGTAGCCGATGGTATGAGCAAGGGCGTGCAATTCTTAATGAAGAAAAATAAAATTGAAGTTATAAAGGGCTCTGGCAAATTGGTAGCGGGCAAAAAAGTAGAGGTAACCGCAGATGGAAAGGCTACTGTTTATGAGGGCAAGAATATTATAGTAGCAGTAGGTGCAAGGTCACGCGAGTTGCCTAATTTGAAAATTGACGGCAAAAAAATCATAGGCTACCGCGAAGCTATGGTACTTCCTGCTATTCCAAAATCAATGGTGATAGTAGGTTCGGGAGCCATTGGCTCGGAGTTTGCATACTTTTATGCTACAATGGGGACCAAAGTTTTCCTAATTGAAATGCTCCCCAACATTGTACCTGTAGAGGATGAAGAAGTATCGAAAACCTTGAAGAGATCCTTTGATAAATTAGCTATTGATATTCGCACTGAGGCATCGGTACAAAAGGTTGATACAGGCGGAACAGGCTGCAAAGTTACGGTGAAAGATGCTAAAGGGGAATCGGTTATTGAATGTGATGTGGTCCTTTCAGCCGTTGGTATTGCTTCAAATCTGGAAAATATCGGATTGGAAGATCTGGGTATTATTACTGACAAAGGAAAGATAGTGGTGAATGCTTTTTACCAAACC
>DATHNK010000351.1:0-9174 GCA_035486075.1 Bacteroidia bacterium | reverse complement strand
CCGGCTCCAAAAAAAATAGCATTTCCGTTTGGCAACATGGAAGCCTGGCCTTCCTCCGAGAGTTTATCCACGTATACGGGCAACGTATCATCATTTATCCACGAATTGGTTTGGGGAACATAGCGGCTCGATCTTGTGGTGCTGAGGCCGATAAAAAGCACTGTACTGTCGGGCAATTTAAGCCAGGTGGTTTCCTGGTGGTGATAAAAGGTATTCGGGCCTATGGTATAGCTATTGGTTACCGGCGACCAGAGCAGTGTATTATAGGTTGGGTTGCTTCCCATGTATGGTGCAGCAATTATATCGCCGTTATACAGTAATTCCGACGGAGCATCCACAAAGGCCCAACCGGTAGGAATTGCTCCGCAGTAAGTCCAGGTATCGGATACCGGATCATACACTTCCGAGGTAGTATCACCCACACCATATTCACCACCCGCTACCCACACCTTTCCGCTGGGTAATACTTGCGACGCGAAATCAGCCCTGTCATCGTGCATGTTTGCAATGGTGCTCCAGGTGCCATTGGCATAACTTCCGGTTGAATCCGGGGTAAGCCGGCTCCAGCCCCTCCCATAGCCGCCTCCCGCATAATTATGGCATATCACCGTGCCATCGGTAAGCACCAGCATTTGCCCATTGCCCCATTGCGGGGCAGGGGTTTTGGTAAGCGCCCAGGTGCCGGTTTGTGCGGAGCACAAAGAAATGAAGAGTGAAGAGCTGAGAGTGAAGAGTAAAAAGGTAATTTTTTTCAAGAGGTATTTGTATTATTGTATTATTATTATCAATCAATCTAATAAAATAAGAATACGCAGAAAATGGCAGTAAATTGTGTTACTGATCGCCTTTTTTTAGCAGCAAAGCATTTTTGGCATTTAAAGCAGTAACTACTTTTTTGCCTGTTCTTGCCTCCAATTCCTGTCTTGCGACTTTGGCGACATTATTCATGCCAAAATTGCTTCAATTTTTACAAACCGTTACAATTTGTAACGGTTTCATTTCCCTTTTAAATTCAACAAAGGCCTTTTGGACTCTCTAGGAGCCATTTGTTTGCAGAAAAACAAGCACAATAAAAACAGAGTAGCGTAGGTAGCCTATATTACAGGCAGTTCTTAACGGAGTTTAAAAAACCATAGGGTTATTTTGGGCTACAAACTGGACACCCCGATAGGGTTAGAATAAAATAATAAAAGATTAGTAGCTAGAAAGGGCAAATGTAGCGAGGAATATTAATTGCCCTCCCTTGGCAAAGTGCAACTCAATTTTTTAAACCTACTTATATAGCGTGAAATATAATCAGCCATAATATGGGTATAATTGGTTAAAACCAGTCTTCCTTTCATTTCAGAATAGCCATGCTTTTCAATTAAACTTCCTATTGAAGAGTTTAAAAAAGAACTGGACAGTGGGTTGCAATTCTTTAAAGAAAGGACAACTATGTTTCCATTTTCTATGATTTTATCCATAGCTAAAAATAAAGGATAACCTTCTGCATTTGTAGAAGTTCCTGAAACAATTTCGCTTACTATTAAAATTTCTTTATTCATATTCTAATGCAAATATATACATTTTACACACGGTAAAATGTTAAATTAGTTAAAGTACCTCTAATTCCCCTCCAAATTCCTGTTCTATTGGTCTAAATGTAGATGTGTCAAACTTTATAATCAAATATGTCCCCGGGAATGAAAACTGAAGGTCATATTTACCTCTTCTTACGTTATTATTGACGGATTGTTCCGTATAATACGCTTTATTTGACACTATCTGAATTTCTCCATTGGATGCCTTTACGTTAGATAGAATTGTATCTAATCCAAAACCCCTATTATGCGGCTTAGAATAAGTAGAAAACCCCTGAAATAATGCTTCTTCAAGCGCATTAACATCATTTAACTTGTGTTTTCCCTCTTTCTTCAGGTATTGATTTACATTGTATGGAATTCCTACTCCAAAATCACAGATAGCAATTATAAGCCTGGACTTCGCGGGCAAATACTGTGTTGCCACAAATCCGCTGATTGGTGAATTAGCATGGTCTGTAATATTATTCAAAGCCTCAACAACTGTTAAACCTAATGAAGTTAAATCTTTCCCTTTAAAATGAGATTTATAAAATCGCTGAACTATCATGCCAAAAGTATCAACATATTCTTGCTTGTGTTGCCATATAGGCATAGTATTGCTATAAGTCTGAAGGCTTAGGCAATAGTCTTTATCAAATCCATTCCTCCAGTAGTAATCAAATTTTGAATATTTCGCATATTTTTCAACACTTGACTTGGGGGCATATTTAAAACTTATTGCATTATCGGTTTGCTTATACTCTTCAATTACACACGCTAAAGATACCAGATGAAAAGGGGAGAGAAAATCTGCATTTGTAAAATCAAAAGTGTAATGACGCCGCCAAACATTTGAACGTTTATTCCGTGCATCTATTATGAACCTTAACCATTCAACAAGATGGCCTGCCCTGCAATCAGGTATTTTAATTACTGTACTATGCATAAATTTATGCAAACGTAATAAAATATATTTCTTTGATATAGTAAAGTTCATAAGTTCTTCCAAATTATTTGTGATTTATGTTCTTTTCACAATACAAAGAAATATCATAAAATATTGCTTTTCGAAAAAGCCATTGACTTTTCCCAAACCCACTTTCCCCTTTGTATCTTTGCATTATGATACTTGCATATCTTACTAATATTCAATTTAATTATTTTTACTGCTCATATAATTTTATTTTTTAATTTTTGCTATAATAAACTGTTTGTTATTGCAAAGAGCAATGAATCAAAAATTCAATCATCTGAAAATTATTCTTTTAACAAAAAAATGCCGTAACTTTTTTGCGATTTTATTGCATTACCATTACATCGCTATTGTTTTTTATTGCAACTCCATTTTTTATCAAATACATTAATAAAAAATATTAATAAACAACATATTTTAGCTGTGATCAGCTAAGGTGGTTTCGCATAGACTTACAATGACGATTGGGCTATTTCTCTATCACCAATTTTCCTTCTCCTAAAATATTTCCCCCATTTGCTATAATGCGGTAGAAGTAAATTCCATTGGGTTGATTAGACATGTTAATGAGATTGTCATCCGCCAGTTGGCGGGTCGCAACCATGACTTTCTGTCCCATAATATTGTATACCTCCACTATTGTTTGCGACCCTGCATCAAGTTCGGGATGACTGAATGATATTGTAAATACTCCCGTGGTAGGATTCGGATACACCATCAACTGTCCATTGACAACCGGCAACTCATTCGTTCCTGTTGTAATGGGGTCCAGTACACGCACACGGTTGTTGATCATATCTCCTATATAAAGTTTACCTGATCTATCTATATCCAACCCTACAGGGCTGTTTAGTTCGGCAGCTGTGGCAGGGCCTCCGTCGCCGCTATATCCCGCCCCAAGGGCAAAATTCCCTGCACAGGTGCTGATCTTGCCCCGGTTGCTTACTACCCTTACAACATTTTCGCCCTGGTCGGCAATGTACAAATTACCGGATGCGTCCATTTTAAGGCCAACGGGAGCATTCAACTCTGCCATGGTCGCATACCCTCCATCGCCGGAATACCCTGCCCCTTTGGCATAATCTCCTGCAAACGTGCTGATGATACCTAAAGCATTTACCTTCCGGACTACGTGATTATTCGCATCTGAAATATACATGTTGCCACCTCTGTCTAGCGTAATTCCGTCCGGAGCATTGAATTCCGCCGCCGTGGCAGGGCCGCCGTCGCCGCTAAAACCTCTGCCGTATGTATAATTGCCGGCAAATGTGTGAATGTTGCCGGTGGTGTCGACTACCCTGATAAGGCAGTTTCCCATATCGGCAATGTAAACATTACCAATTGCATCAAGCGCTACCCCTGCCGGAAGGTTTAGTTCCGCATTTGTGGCGGGGCCGCCGTCGCCGCTATAACCATATCCATAGGCATAATTTCCCGCGAAAGCGTTGATAATTCCGGACGTGTTTACTTTCCTTACTACATAATCGAACTCATCGCATATATACAGATTGCCTTCAACATCGGTACCTATTCCCGCAAGGGCATTAAATTGGGCTGCTGTAGCGGGCCCTCCGTTGCCCAAACTACTGCCACCTCCTGCAACAGTGTTGATGATACCTGATGTGTTTATCATACGTACCCTGACGTTTGCATAATCCGCTACATAAAGGTTTCCTGCAGTATCGAATGCGATAAAGCCCGAGTAAAATAGTTCGGCAGCAGTAGCAGGGCCGCCATCGCCGGAAAAGTTACCTACGCCATTACCCGCAATAGTATTAATAATTTGGCTCCGGGACACCATGGAACCGGATAAAAGGAGAGCAATTAATAAGGCCTTAGTAATATTCTTCATAGAGTTGGGTTTGACTTTCAAACGGGAAGAAAACTCTTTTATTATACGTTTGGCTATACGCTACTCTTTTTTAACATATCACAAAAGAATCGCATCCTGATCTATGAATGCCGTCCGGGCCTTGTCGGTAAAAAGAAAATCCCATCCTGGTAAGAGAATGGGATTTCGTAGTAACTATTTAATTAGTAACCGAATTTACTTTACGAACTTTATAAACCTAGAGCGAGTAGCTGAAAATAGTTCCGTAGCTGTATTTTCCGCCGGCATTGGTCATGCCATACAGTACATTGTTCGAAAGCAGTAACGAGCCATGCGGAAAAGCGCCCGGCGTAGCTGACAATCCGAAATTAACCAGGTCGGTATAACTGCTGCCATTGGTGCCCATACTGAACAGAACTCCGCCAGTACCTCCACCGGTGGTCATTCCGTAAACCATATTGCCATTCAGTATTAAATTACCGTATGGGCCGGCTCCGTTGATCCCGTTAAAACTTAGCAGGGTTGTGAAGCCGCTGCCGTCAACGTTCACTGTGTAAATTGTTCCTACGCTATCATTGCCCCCGGCATTGGTCATACCTTGCAGGTTGTCTCCAATCAGCACCAACCCTCCGTCAGGGTTTTGCCCCCTGGCACCGCCGAAGTTCACCAGGGTGGTGAAGACCTTGGTGCTCATATCATAGGAATACACGATACCGTCGTTATCAGGGCCGCCAAGGTAAGCTGTTCCATAAAATACGGTTCCTGACAAGATCGGGCTGCACTCCGGCTCTATGCCACCGGGGCTGTTAAAGTCGTATAAATCCATATAGTTGGTTCCAGTGGTGCTTATGGAGAAAATGTTTCCAAGGCCATTAACACCGCCTTGAGAACTGGCTCCATACATGGTACTTCCCACAATGACTAAATTACCTAACGGATGATAAGCGTCGTTATTCGTAGCACCAAAATTGCGGAGCGTGGTATAAGCGGATCCATCGGGTTTGATGGAAAAAATTGTTCCGCCCTGGTTAGCTCCGCCCTGGTAGGTCATGCCATATAACAGTCCACCGGAGGCTGTCAGATCGCCAAAAGGTTGCGAGCCGTCCGTCAGGTTGTTTGGAAAATCATGCAGGTCCTTATAGCCGGTTCCGTTCGGGTTGATGGAAAAGATATTTCCCCAGTAGTTCACTCCGTCACCGTTGGTCATTCCATATAATACACCGTTATACATGATCAGATCGCCATCCGGGTTGGCGCCATTGGTATCTTTAAAATTATAGAGGGTGGTAAAGGTGCCACCGCCGGGAGTTACGGTTGGCGTTGTTACCGGGGTGGTGGTGGTCGGGGTGGTGTCATTCTTTTTGCAAGATGCAAACAGCACCACCGACATGGCAAGAATGCCTGCTGTTTTACTTGTTAATTTTTTTGTCCTCTTAAAAGAACTTGTGAGTGCATTGTGCTTCATAGGATTTGTTTTTTTTGCCTACTCATCGCTTTTCGGCTTGTTAGGGTTGACTGTGGTTTTGAAATCTATTCAAATCTAAACCTTAAAAATTTAATTTCATATAGTATATGGGGGTACAATTTGGGGTACAAATCAGACTCTACTGATTATCAGAAAAAAACCAAAAAAAAATTACCATTTAAAATGATGAAAGTGATAACCTGCTCACCCCGAACCAAACATAAAAAAACAAGGAAAGTGGCATACACTTCACTTTCCGGTTTTGTGGGTTTTTCCTATTTCTGAATAATTAACTTACCCTCGCCTATCAAGTTTCCATTATCGGATGTTACCCTGTAAAGGTAAATGCCGTTAGGCTGGTTCAACTCAATTACGAATTGAGAATTACGAATTACGGCTTGTTTGTTGTATACTTGCTGGCCAAGTAGGTTGTAAATTTCCATGTTCGCACTTCCTGCTTCGTAACTAGTAATTTGAAATTCGTAATTACCGTTAGACGGATTCGGATAAGTTTTAACCTTTCTACCTTTCCCCTTCATCCTTCACTCACTTTGCCAACTTAATTTTGCTATAGTTATAAAAACGAACCAGATGAAACTTTTCCTTTATGGTGTTTGCTTTGCCGCTATACTGGTATTTGCATCTTTTGCCTCATCGCATAAAAAAGCGATAAGAACAGGCACCCTGAACACCCTTGCAGGAAATATAGAATCAATTAAATCCCTATCATATCTTGTCGCAAAAGATAGTAGCGGCATCATTGTAAAGGGTGCGGTTATAGCAAATAAAACAGAATCGCTGCTTTTTACTTCTTGTGCCAGCAAGTATTTAAAAGTAACAGGCGCCACTTCTCATACCGTTTGCGGTGGAAAGGCCGTGCGAAACTCTATAAATTGCGGCATCGAATATTACATCTACCTCTCGCCCGTCAACAAGGCCATTACATTCGACTCTCTTTACATTGACAACCTGTCATTAAATCTTGAGCCAAGTGCCGAGCACATACATGCTGCAAGTAATAATTATATCATACATGTAGTTTACAGATACGGTTCAACAAGGCCATCAGCCCCGGCAAGGCATTTTACCGGGGCAGGCTTGGTTCTGTACAAATATAAAGGGAGGCCACACACTGTTCCAATTGATACGATAGTGAGGCTCCGTCCGAGTAAAAATTCATAGTGCCGGGCTCCGGCTATTTTTGAATTACCAATTTCCCTTCTCCAATAACTTCTCCACTATTGGCTATAACCCTGTAAAGGTACACACCGCTTGGTTGGTTCAACTCAATTACGAATTGAGAATTACTAATTACGGCTTGTTTGCTGTATACTTGCTGGCCAAGTACGTTGTAAACCTCTATGTTCGCACTTCCTGCTTCGTAATTAGTAATTTGAAATTCGTAATTACCATTGGAAGGGTTGGGATAAACATGAATTAACCCTTTTGTTGCAGTCAATTCCTTAACTGAAGTGGTAACTTCAGATTCACTGTACTTGAAAACAACTCCAAAATAATCAAATGGTCCTCCCTGGTATGCCACACCATATAATGTATTTCCATAAAGCGTCAATTTGCCATCTTCAAGATTTCCTCCATCGGTATGATTAAAACTAAAAAACTCCTTATAGTTACTTCCATCCGTATCTAAAGCAAACAGAGAGCCATCCTGATAATTTCCTCCCAAGTCCGACATCCCATATAATACCCCATTATTATACAGCAGTGAAGTATTAATATCCACATTTGAGTCGTTCAACCGATATATGTTTTTATAGTTGCTTCCGCTCGTATCAATGGAGAATATATAACCGGCATTTGCCCCTTTCCATTCTGCAATACCATATAGTTTATTATTGAAAGCGGCTAACCCGCCCGCCGGAGCTGCCCCGTCCGTATCATTAAAATCATGTAGTTTTTTATATGCAGCTCCATTGGTATCCAGTGAAAAAAGTGTACCACGGTTGTATATACCCCCTTGCCAGGTTGGCCCATATATTTTATTATTTATAATTGTTAATGAGCCGTTTCCTTGCGAGCCATTTATCCCGTTAAAATCAAGCAGGTCCCGGTAATGGCTTCCACTGGTATCTATGGAAAAAATAACACCGTAGCCATTTGCGCCTCCCTGCGGTGTCATACCATATAATTTTCCATAAGAATAAACTAAATAGCCGGATGGATATTGGCCATCGGTATCATTCAAATCAAACAGGTCTTTATAATTACTTCCATCCGTATCAATGGAGAATATATTTCCATCGCCGTAGAGACCCAGCCGGTTAGTTGCTCCATATAGCTTACTTCCCAACAAGGTTAGCCCGCCGTAAGGCCCTGAATTAGCACTATAATAGAATGTAGTATCAAAAGTATACAGTACTTTAAAATTATTACCATTGGTATCTAATGAATAAATAATACCGGTTCCATATAAGCCTCCGCCAGGTGTGGCCCCAAACATCGTTTTCCCTGATATTACCAATGGGCTGCTTGGATAAGAACCACTTGTATCATTAAAATTATGAAGGTCTGTAAACTGTGCGCAAACTGTTCCTATTCTCATTAGCGATACCATTAAGAATAGCAAATATTTCTTTTTCATACCTATCTGATTTTATTTGTAACTAATTGGATACCAAATATAGATAAATATAATCAGATATCATGCACAAAAAACCCCTGACCGGAGCCCGACTGGCGAATAAAGAAAATCCATACTACCTAATGAACAGGGTCGGAGCCCGACCGACGAATAAAAGACTTTTAATTAATTGCCTGCCGGGCTCCGGCTTATTTCTCTATCACCAGTTTCCCTTCTCCAATAACTTCTCCACTATTGGCTATAACCCTGTAAAGGTAAACACCGCTTGGTTGGTTCAACTCAATTACGAATTGAGAATTACGAATTACGGCTTGTTTGCCGTACACTTGCTGGCCAAGTACATTGTAAACCTCTACCGACGACTCATCACTGGCCACTGACCACTGAAGTGTGAACACGCCGTTAGATGGGTTCGGATACACTTTAATATTGCCTGCAGTTGTGTTAATATCATCAACCCCTAAAGCTACATCCCTGAAACTAAAAACAACTCCATACTTTTCATTCCCTCCTAAAGGAAGTATTCCATACATATCATCTCCTGAAAGGGTAAGAGAGTTAAGCATCGCGCCAAAACCGGAATTGTATCCAAAATCATATATATCCTTATATCCGCCACCATTGGTACGGATAGAAAAAATACATCCGCTGTCTTTTGCTCCGCCTGCCGAACAGATTCCCAACAGGGTGGTGCCCGAAAGCGATAATGCACTAATTGGCTTTTCGCCGTTCGACCCC
>DATHNK010000350.1:0-3030 GCA_035486075.1 Bacteroidia bacterium | reverse complement strand
ATGGTATTTTTTTGCTGTCTTATATCTAGCAGTTCATAGCTAATACTTTCCCGTTCCCCTTATTTGGAGTTGATTGCAAGCGCTTTCATATGCCGGCAAAAAAGGAATATTATGAAGCATTTTTATGTCATACCACAAAGGTAAAACGTAGGATGTTGGATTCCTGAAAAGTCATTGACCAGCCAAAATAGTGTAAAACAAACCCCGACTTTTTGTTTTACACTTCCATTCAGTTATGCTGAACTTGTTTCAGTATGACTATCCCATTCGGCTAATTGCCAGTCGGGCTCCGACTTGTTTGACACATTGTCAAACAACCGAAGTCTCAAATACACATAACAACTTGTTTATGTGCACAATACAAAGTTGTTAGACACAATCCTATATATCGTAAAAACGTATAAATGTGTAAAACAAAGTCGGAGGTCGGCGCCCGACCGGCAATTAGTCTGAGCCGGACTGGCGATCACAACACCACAATAATAAAAAAAACCCGCCATCACTGGCGGGTTTTTAATGCTTCCCCGGAGCTTCCTTTAGTTCGTTTTAATGACTTTCTTCTGGTCAACTATGGAACCGTCTTTTGCCAGGACACGTACCAAATACATTCCTTGTGCCTGACCCATAAGATTCAGCTGCATCTTGTCATTATCTGCAATCAGGTTACTTATAGATCTTCCCAGGTTATCATACATTTCAATTATCATTCCCTTTTCTACTCCGCTTACATTTACAAGACTAGAGGTTGGGTTAGGATATACATTAATTTCAACACCGGAACTTGTCAGGTTTTCAATTCCTGTTACAGCAGTTATAGATACGCAGGCAGTTTGAGAACATCCGTTTGCATCGGTAACAGTGCAGCAATAGGTTCCTGCACATTGATTTTTAATGGTGTCGGTGGTTTGGTTACCCTGGCTCCATAGGTATTTGTAAGGACCAACTCCGCCGCTTATAACTGCAACAGATGCGTTGCCATTGCAACTTCCGTTTTTCTCGCCTTTAATATTCCCAGTTTCAGTTTTAAGAACAATTGGAGATGGCTCTGTAATGGTGGCAGAAGCTGTTACAGAACATCCGTTACTGTCAGTTACAGTTACCATATATGTTCCGGCTTTTAAATCTGATTCTGTGCTACGGGTACCTTCACCGGGAAACCATAAGTAAGAATAGGAAGGAGTTCCGCCTGATGGCAGTGCTGTTAATGCTCCTGTTTTTTCGCCATTGCAACCAATACTTGCCACTGTGTTAGTCGAAACAGTTAATTTAGCAGGGAACACAATAGTTTCAGAAGCAACAGCGGTGCAGCCGTTATTATCGGTTACAGTTATTGAATAGGTACCCTCGCTCAAAGCTGAAATTGTAAGGTTGGTTTCTCCATCCTGCGACCATTTATAAGAATAAGGTGCCACTCCGCCTGTGGCAGGGTGCGAAGTAATGCTTGCCGTTCTTTCGCAAACTACTTTGGTTACAGATTCTATACTAATATCAAGTGCCTGGGGCTGTGTTATGGTGGTAGATGCAGTAGCGGTAAATCCGTTATTGTCTGTAGCTGTAATAGTATAGGTACCGGCACTCAGGTTGGAAGCAGTGAGGTTGTTTCCTCCACCCGGAGCCCAGCTATAGGTATAAGGTAATGTTCCGCCGGTAGCTGCATTTGCAATAGACTTACCGTTATCATCTCCACTACATGTAACATTTGAAGTACTTGCAATACTAACAGTTAATGTAGTTAATTTCAAACTGAAAACAACTCCGCATCCTCCTGCGCCTCCACCTTCAGTCATACCATATAACATATTACCTGATAAGGTTAGTGAGCCGAATGGATAAGCCCCGTTGGTATAATCGAAATCATAAACATCCGTATATGCAGTTCCGTTTGTATCTATTGAAAAAACCATTCCATAATTAAATACACCTCCGCCCGAAGTCATGCCATACATGGTATGTCCGTTCAGGGTTAAATCACCTGCGGGATTATCACCATTAAGCCCGTAGAAATCATACATGTTTTTAAATGAGGTACCATTTGTATTGATAGAGAAAACCTCGCCGCCTCCGTGCGTTCCACCAGAAAAGGTCATCCCGTATAGTTTATTTCCGGCCAGAATTAAAGAACCTTGCGGGCTTGAACCGTTTGCTCCGTTAAAATCAAATAAATCTGTAAATCCGGTACCGTCGGCCTTAATTGAAAAAATATTTCCACTGCTATATATCCCTCCTACTTCAGTCATGCCATACAATATTCCATTCGAAAGTATCAGGGAGCCTTTAGGCGTAGCTCCATTGGTATTATTAAAGTCAAACAGATCTTTGAACCCGCTTCCATCCATATTTATGGAAAAGATGCTACCATATCCGTAAGTTCCGCCCGATTCTGTAGTACCATACATAACATTGCCCGACACAGTTAATGAACCGCGTGGATTGGCACCGCTAATATTATTGAAATCATGCATGTCATTGAATGATGCACCGGAGGTTTTTATGTTGAAAATATTGCCATAGTTTCCGCCACCGCCCATCCAGGTAAGTCCGTACATTAAATTTCCGCTAATGGCCAAAACACAGTTTGGGTTTCTGCCATTGTACGCATCGAAATCAAACAGATCTGCAAATTGGCTCCCATCTGTTTTAACCGAGAAAATATTTCCGTCGTCCGATGCCCAGTTAGCTCCGCCAGCCATAGTTACTCCAAATAATACATTTCCGGAAATTGCTAAAGAACCATATGGATCGGCTCCGTCTGATAAATTAAAATCGTGCAGGTCGGTATATTGCGCATTGGCTGTTACAAGTGTCAGGCAAAATATTCCAATAATTAGCAGGTATCCTTTTTTCATAATAATTAAGTATTTACTATTCAATACTTTTTTTAGTTAATTTTTTTCAAAAGCTTATCACCTTCAGATTCTCTTCGAAAAAAGAATCCGAATGCACATTTTTCAGTGCTGTTCACTTTAAATACCCAATTGCTTCCTTTAGATATATATTGCGTTCTGAGTATTCTTACGCTACCCTAATTAA